>CAKTFF010000006.1 GCA_934553185.1 uncultured Devosia sp. | reverse complement strand
ATCGTGCCGCGATTTTTGCCATCGCGCCTGAGCTCTACGAAGCGGCCGAAATGGATGGCGCCAATCGTTGGCAGAAGATCTGGCACGTCACCATTCCGGGCATCGTGCCGACCATCGCGACGCTGTTCATCCTCAACATGGGCATGTTCCTCAGCGCCGATCTCAACCAGATCATCAACTTTCAGAACGACGTCAACGCCTCGGCCATCGATATCCTCGACACCTATGTCTATCGCATGGGCCTGTCGACCGGCGAATATGCGCTGGCGACGGCGGCGGGTCTGTTCAAGGCTGTGATCGGCATGATCCTGGTGGTGACCTCGCACCTGGTCAGCAAGCGCCTGACCGGCAAGGGAGTGTGGTAATGGCCTCCAACTCGCGCCGCACCCCACTCGAGCGGGTCGAATATGTGCTGATCGTCTCGACCCTGCTGCTTCTGGTGGTGTTCACCATCCAGCCGCTCCTGAACCTGCTGGCGCTCTCCTTTACTGACCCCAGCAACATTGCCGGCTTTTCGGGCCTCTCGATCTTCCCCGACGGTTTCTCCACCGACGTGTGGACGCTGTTGCTGCAGCACCCTAATGTGCAGCGGGGCCTGTTCAACTCGATCTGGATGACGGCAACCAGCGTCGTTATCGGGGTGATGGGGACCGCGCTCATGGCCTGGGGCATGTCGCGCCCCGGCCTGCCGGGCAGGCGGCTGATCTTCATCCTCGTGCTCGTCACCATCGTTTTCGAGCCGGGCATCATTCCCGATTATTTCCTGATGCGGCGGCTGGGACTGCTCAACTCGCCCTGGTCGGTGATCATGTATAAGGTGATCAGCGCCTGGTATCTGATCATCCTCATCCGCTTCTTCGAGGAAATTCCCAAGGAACTGCTGGAAGCGGCAGAACTCGACGGCGCCAATCCGTTCCAGACCTTCTGGATGGTGGTGCTGCCTCTCGCAAAGCCGGCGCTGGCAACCATCGCGCTGTTCTACCTCGTGCTGCATTGGAACGAGTTCTTCCGCTCCATGATCTACCTGAACGACCAGACCAAATGGCCGCTGCAGGTGGTGCTGCGCCAGTTCGTCATCGAAGGCGACAAGATCGCCATCGTGGGCGCCAACAATGCCAACAACAATATCGGCCTGGCGCAGATCAACATCCGCGCGCTCAAGGCCGGCATGATCTTCATCACCATCCTGCCGATCCTGGCGATTTACCCCCTGATCCTGAAGTTCTTCACCAAGGGCACAATGTCGGGAGCGCTCAAGGGATGAGTGTTTTCACCGCTCTTTCCTCGCGCGCTGTGCTGCCCACGGGCTCGACCCGAGGGTCTGCCGGGTTGAACGCGCTAAGAAAGGAAGAGGTCGGTTGGCGGGGGAGTGGCTCTCGGGTCCAGCCCGAGAGCAGCATCGTGACTTTGGCGACGAAATCGCCGGAGCCGTCCACGCAAAGAATCCCGCTGAAGCGGTTTGAATGATAACAACGGAGGAGAATAGCATGACACTCAAGAAACTGCTTTTGGCGACAACCGCCATGGCCATGGTGGGCACGCTGGCCGTACCGGCCTTTGCCCAAACCACCATTCGCTTGGTCAGCAAGGACTTGCTGACCACCAATCCCGATGACGTGCGCGAGATCGAGTCCATCGAAGCCGCCCTCCAGGCGCAGGGCATGGATATCGACATTCAGACCATCGACCTGCCGGGTGGCACCTCGGCCTATGTGGATGCGCTGGGCGTTATGCTCCTATCTGGCGATATCCCGGACATCATCTATTTCCAGGGCGGCGACCAGAAGATGGCCGAGCAGGGCATCCTTGAGGACCTCACGCCATGGATCGAAGGGTCCCAAAACGTCAAGGCCGCGCTTTGGCCGCATAACGTCGACCGCCTCGCCAACTATCCATACCTCCTCTACATCTACCCGCCGCGCGCGCCGCAGCCGGTGATGCGCCAGGATTGGCTGGACGAACTGGGCATGGAGCCGCCAACGACGGTGGAGGAATACGAAGCCCTGTTCCAGGCCATCCACGATGCCGATCTCGATGGCGACGGCACGCCAGGCAATACGCTGGGCCTGACCGGCTTCGGCAACACCACTGAACTGGACTCCGTGTTCAACCAGGCCTTTGGTGTGACCGGCACTTGGATGAAGAATGCTGAGGGCCAGTGGGTCAATGGGCGCGTCACCGAGGCAGAGCGCGCCAAGATCGAGTTCTATGCCCGGCTTGCCGGGAAGGGCCTGTTCGACAAGGAATATGTCACCAACACGTTCGATGTGAAGGAAGACAAGTTCTATACCGGCAGGGCCGGGGTGATCTTTGGCTCCTCGCCCGAAGTGATCGATATCTATGCCGGCAAGATGCGCCAGGCCCATCCGGACGAAGAGATCGAGCTGGCGCTGCTGCCGGTTCCCTCGGGCCCGGGCGGCCAGGGGCTGGCGGCCGTTGATGTCTCCAAGGAGTCGCGCGGCTGGGCCATCTCGGCCATTTCCGAGCACAAGGAAGAAGCCTTTGCCGTGCTCGATTTCATGGCCTCCAAGGAAGGCCAGGACATCGATCGCATGGGCTTCCCCGATGTGCACCACACGGTTGGCGCCGATGGCGCGGTGACCTTCACCGACCAGATCTCCACCTGGTATGCCCGCTTCTTCAACGCCGCCAACTGGGAAGCGCCGACCCCGCTCCTGTCGCCCACCGGCCAGGCCGCGCTCGACACCATCAAGGCCGATTTCACCGCCGACAACGCCTTTGTCTGGCCGGCTGAATATGCCGCCGAAGTGGACGCTGCCGAGCAGGTCTATCGCTCCTGGGTGGCCAAGTTCATCACCGGCGAAGCCCCGCTCGATCAATGGGACCAGTTCGTCAGCGAATACAACGCTGCAGGCGGTGCGCGCATGGCCGAGTATGCGGCGACTGTGTTGCAGTGACGCAGCCCTGTGGGCACCAAGCCTGCCCGCGCACAATCGCTTCCCGCGGGCCTGTTCCGCGGGTCACCACCAACACGGTGCATGCGATGAGCGACCCCCGGATCAGTCCGGGGGAAGCGACTGTGGGTGTGAAAACTCGCGGACCATTTTTTCTAAGCGCTCGGCACGAGGCGAAAACACAATGACCCCAAGCCTTCAATCTCGCATTCGCGGCATGCTGCATGGCATTGCGCTGGGGGATGCGCTGGGCGCGCCGGTGGAAAAGCTGTCTGCCAGCCAGATCCGCGAGCGCTATGGGCGGGTCACCTCGGTGATGACGCGCTGGCACAAGATGGACTTACCGCCCGCCGAGCGGAATTACCGGGTGCGGGGCGATGGCATCGTCACCGACGATACGCTGATGACGCTGGCGACGATGGACATCTATCGCGATGTGGGGCGCCATCTCGATGCCTGGGACATGGCCGATGGCATGGTGCGCCAGATCGCCTGGATCAAGCGCTGGGTGCCCGAGCTCGATCGCGAAGCCATGCTGATCGATCGTCTATTTTATCCGGAAAAGTGGATTTTCCAGCGCCATCAGCTGAGCAATTGCGACCCGCGCCAGGGCGGCATCGGCAATATGGTGAACTGCGGGGCGGCCATGTATATCGCCCCGATCGGCGCGGCGAACGCCGCCGATCCAAGGGCGGCCTATGATGAGGCGATCGCCTTTGCCGCGGGCCACCAGGAAAGCTATGGCCTCGAAGCCGCCGGGGTGATGGCCGCCGCCGTCGCCGCCGCCTTTGTGCCCGGCACCACGGTTGAAACAATTGTCGACACCGCCATTGAGCTGGCCAAAGACGGCACGCGTGACGCCATTGTGGCGATCGCCCATACCGCGCGCCAGTTGCGCGGCACCGGGGCCCATCATTCGCAGGTCACCGAAGCGTTTCAGAGCACAATTGCCCGCTTTTCGGTGATGGGCGACGACGTCAATCACAGCATGGACAAGGCTGGGCGGTTGACGGACGCCTATCGCCCCAGCCGCCTCCAGTCGATCGAAGAACTGCCGCTGGCCTTGGGCTTCTGCCTTTTCAATAAGGGCGATTTCCGCCTTACGATCGAGGACGGCATCAATTCGGGCCGCGACACCGACTCTATTGGGGTCATGGCCGGGGCGATCCTGGGTGCCATGCATGGCGAGACGGTGATCGACGCCGGCGATGCAAGGCAGATCGACAAGGCAAACCGGCTCGATCTTCAGGCTTCGGCCGATCGTTTTGCCGAGGTGGTGCGGGCCATTCTAGGCAGGGATCGTGCGGCAACGGAGGCGCGCTGGGTGGCCAGAGCGGAACTGGGTTTGCGCTAGGAAGACCTCGATCGTGCCGCTGCCCCGTCAGCTTCGGACGGGGCTCCTGAAGTGTTTTCTGCGAAAGATCCCAATGCTGTCCGAAATTCAAATCCTCGAAAAGATCTATGCCGGCTTTATCGGCAAGGCCATCGGCGTGCGCCTCGGCGCTCCGGTGGAGCCCACCATCTGGAGCTATGAGCGCATCCAGAAGACCTATGGCGAGGTGACGCAATATCTGCGCGATTTCAAGAATTTCGCGGCCGATGACGACACCAATGGTCCGGTCTATTTCATCCGTGCGCTGCGCGACTACGGGCTGGGTGCCACGGCCGAGGATGTTGGCAAGACCTGGCTCAACTATGCGGCCGAAGAGCATGGCATGTATTGGTGGGGCGGGTTTGGCGTGTCCACCGAACACACCGCCTATCGCAACCTCCGCGCCGGCATTCCTGCGCCGCAATCGGGTTCGATCGCGCAGAACGGCACCACGGTTGCCGAGCAGATCGGGGGGCAGATTTTCATCGACTCATGGGGTTGGGTGAACCCGGGCAATCCCCAGCGCGCCGCCGATATGTCGGCCATGGCGGCCTCGGTCGCCCATGATGGCGAAGGGCTCAATGGCGCCCGGTTCTGCGCGGCGGCCATCGCGGCAGCGTTCGAGGCCTCGAGCATTGACAAGATCGTCGAAACGGCGATGGGGACGATCGATCCGGCGTCCACCTATGCCCGGGTCTGCCGCGCGGTGATCGACTTCCACAAGAGCAATGGAGACAATTGGCGCGCCTGCCGCGACATGCTGGAAGCCGAGTGGGGCTATGACCGCTATCCGGGCGTCTGCCACATCATCCCCAATGCCGGGGTGACCATTATGGCGATCCTTTATGGGCAGGGCGACCTGCCGCGGACCGCTGAAATCGCCACCATGGCTGGCTGGGACACCGACTGCAATGCCGGCAACGCGGCGGCGATCGTCGCGACGTTCCAGGGATTGCATGAGGGTTGGGACAAGTATCGCAAGCCGATCAACGATTTCCTGGTGGCCTCGGGCATTGTGGGGACCATCAACATTGTTGATATCCCAAGCTTTGCCCGCGAGCTGACCGTGCTGGCGCTCCAGCTTGCCGGGCGCGAGGTACCCGCGCTTTGGCTCGAGGACATGACGCGTCGCGGCCTGCGCTTCGATTTCGACCTGCCCGGCTCGACCCACGGTTTCCGCACGGAGGGCTTCAACCAGATCTCGCTCCGCCATTCGGCCGAGCGCCATGCCGAAGGCTCGCGCGGTTCGCTCGAAATCCAGCTTGACCGGCTGGAGCGCGGGCAGGGCGGGTGCGTGTTCTGGAAGCCGTTCTATCGGCGCAGCGACTTCGACGACGAGCGCTATCGCCCGATGTTTTCGCCCGTGGTGGATGGGGGACAAACCGTGCGGTTCAAGCTCTGGCTCGATCCCTGGAATGGCGACGGCAATCTGCGCGTGGCGCCCTATGTGCGGCGGGCCATGAGCGGCGCCATCGAGGAAACCGGCGCCTGGGACGTGCCCTCGGCCGAGGGCTGGCAGGACTACAGCTTTGTTGTGCCTGAGGGTGTCGAGGCAATCGACGAGATCGGCATCTCGATTGAATATTTCGGGCGGCTGAAGTTCTTGGGCCGGCTGTTCCTTGCCGATTTCACCGTCGAGGGCGCCGGGCACACCGTGATCGAGCCCGAGACGGAAGTGCAGGAATGGGGCGCCATTTCGCGCTTCACCTTCAATCGCGGCCACTGGACCAAGAGCTTTGGCCGTATCCAGGGCCACACGGCAGGCGATGCCGACATGTGGACCGGGCACTATTACGCCCGCGATGTCACGGTATCGGCTGACATCCAGCGCCTCTCGGGCATCTCGCAACTGGTGACCGCGCGCGTGCAGGGCACCGGGCGCTTCTATGCTGCGGGATTTGAAGGCGACGAGGTGGTGATCCTCAAGGAGGATTTCGGCTCGACCGTTCTGGCGCGTGCGCCATTCACCCCCGAAACGGGGCGCAGCTACCAGTTCGCCTTCACCGCACAAGGCGACGCGCTCAGCTTCTCGGTGGATGGTGCCGAACTGATCCGCGCCACCGACACGGCCTACACCTATGGCATGGCCGGGATTCGACTGGCCTCTGCGGGCCGGCTCAGCATGGGCCGGTTCGAGATCCGCGAAATCTAAGGAAAAGGGAGACCAGCATGTCAGAAATCGAACTGAAGCATGTCGGCAAGCGCTATGGCGAGGTCCAGGTGCTCAACGACATTTCGCTCGAAATGGCGGATGGCGAATTCGTCGTGCTGGTCGGTCCCTCCGGTTGCGGCAAGTCCACGCTCCTGCGGATGATCGCCGGGCTCGAGGACATCACTTCCGGCCAGATCACCATTGGCGGCAAGATCGTCAACAACATGCCGGCCAAGGAACGCGACATCGCCATGGTGTTCCAGAGCTATGCGCTTTATCCGCACATGAAGGTGGCGGACAATATGAGCTTCTCGCTGCGCCTTGCTGGCACATCCAAAGCCGAGATCAAGCAGCGCGTGGCCGAAGCCGCCGAAATCCTGGGGCTCGAGCCGCTGCTGGACCGCCTGCCGCGCGAACTCTCGGGCGGGCAGCGCCAACGTGTCGCCATGGGCCGCGCCATCGTGCGCAATCCGCGCGCCTTCCTGTTTGATGAACCTCTGTCCAATCTCGATGCCAAGCTGCGCGTCAAGATGCGCGGCGAGATCAAGCGGCTGCATCAGCGCCTGGGCAAGACCATGGTCTATGTCACCCATGACCAGACCGAAGCCATGACCATGGCCGACAAGATCGTGGTGCTCAATGGCGGCCGCATCGAGCAGGCCGGCGCGCCGCTCGAGCTCTACAATAATCCGGCTAACCTGTTTGTGGCGGGCTTCATCGGCTCGCCGGAAATGAACCTGTTCGATGCGCGGTATGGAGGCGGCACGGAGGTCGTGGTTAAGGGCGGGCAGGCTATGCCGCTGGGTACCGATTTGAGCGTGCCGGCCGGCACCGACATCGTCTATGGTGTGCGCCCGCAGCATATCACATTGGGCACCTCCGGCGTTCCAGCCAAGGTGCTGGTGGTGGAGCCGACCGGCGATGCGCAGGAAGTGCTGGCGCGGATCGGCGAGGAAGACATTTCCATTGTCGTGCGCGACCACAGGCTCCTCAGCCCAGGCGAAACCGTTCACCTGGCGATCGATCCCGACAAGCTCTTTGTGTTCGACAAGGGCACCGGGCTGCGCCTGCGGTGACCGCGCTTTCCATCGCTTTGGGGCTTTTCCATCAATGACCCATGCCCGCAAGAGCTTTGATCCATCCGCCAAGGGTCCACTTCACGGCATCCGCGTCCTTGATCTGTCGCGGCTGATGGCCGGCAATATGCTCAGCCTCCAACTGGCCGACTTCGGCGCCGACGTGGTCAAGATCGAGCCGCCCGAGGGCGATCCCTTGCGCGACTGGCGTGATGACGGCCATTCTCTGTTCTGGAAAACCTATGGTCGCAACAAGCGCTCGGTCATGCTCAACCTGCGCCAGCCGGCAGCAATGGCGGCGCTCCTGACCTTGGTTGAAACCGCCGACGTGTTTATCGAGAACTTCCGACCCGGCACGCTGGAAAAAATGGGGCTTGCCCCCGAGGCTCTTCACGCCCGTAACCCAGACCTCATCATCGTGCGCATTTCCGGCTTCGGCCAGACCGGCCCCTATGCCCAGCTTCCCGGCTTTGGCACCATTGTCGAGGCCATGAGCGGCTTTGCCGACCGCACAGGGTTTCCTGATCGCGAACCGGTGCTGCCGCCGCTGGCGCTGGCCGATATGATCGCCGGCATCTATGGCGCGTCGGCAACCACCATGGCGCTGTTCGCCCGGCAGGCCGGAACGGCACGCGGGCAGGTGATCGACCTGTCGCTCCTCGAACCCATGTTTTCGGTGCTTGGCCCCGAGGCGGCGATCCACCAGGTGACCGGCAAGATCAAGCAGCGTGTCGGCAGCGCCTCCAACACCGCCTCCCCGCGCAACGTGTATCGATGCGCCGATGGCAAATACCTGGCGCTTTCGGGCTCCACGCCTGCGGTGGCGCGCCGGATATTCGAGATCATCGGCCGCCCGGAGATGAACCAAGACCCGCGCTTCAGCACCAATTCCGATCGCGTCCGAAACCGCGCGCTGGTCGACAAGGCAGTGGGGGCGTGGTTCGCCAAGCGTCCGAGCGTCGAGGCGCTCGCCACCATGCGCGAATCCGGCGCTACGGTCGGGCCGATTTTCAACATCGCCGACGCCATGGCCGATCCGCATTTCGAGGATCGCGAAATCATTGTCGATGTGGAGGATGAGACGTTCGGCGCGCTGCTCATGCACAATATCGTGCCGCGCCTGTCCGCCACGCCGGGTGTCTGGCGGCTGCCGGCGCCCGAGCTTGGCGAGCACAACGATGACGTGCTGCGCGAAGCCGGCATAGATCCGCAATCGGTTGTGGAGGAGGCGCCGTGATGCGCTCGCTCCTCTACGTTCCCGCCCATTCCGAACGCTTCATCGGCAAGGCGCATGAGCGCGGCGCCGACGCCATTATCCTTGATCTTGAAGACAGCGTGCCCGAGGTGGCGAAGGACATGGCGCGTGAGGGCTTGAAAGATGCCGTCGCCATGGTGCGGCGGGGCAGCGCCAAGGTCCTGGTGCGGATCAATGCGGGCGAGCGCCAGCAGGAGGATGCCTTGGCAGCCTGCCGTGCCGGTGCTGACGCGCTTTATGTGCCCAAGGCCCAAAGTGCTCAAGAGTTCGCCCGGCTGGTTTCTGTTCTCGAGCCGGAAGAGCGGCGGATGGGGAGGGCCGCCATGGGCTTTGTGGCTTTGATTGAAGATCCCGGTTCCGTTCTCAATGCCAGCGATATCACCGCTGCGCCACGGCTCCTTGCCCTGTCGCTAGGCGGCGAAGACCTGGCGCTGGCGCTTGGCGCTCAGCCGACGCCGGACGTGCTGCGCCTCCCCAAGCTCTTGGTTCATTACGCCGCCAAGGCGAAGGGCTTGCTCTCTTTTGGCCTCCTGCGCAGCGTTGCCGACTATTCGGACCATGTCGGCATCACCGCCGCAGCACGCGAGGCTCGTGAACACGGCTTTGATGGCGCCACCTGCGTCCATCCCGGCGTCGTGCCGCTTCTTAACGCCGCCTTTGCGCCAAACGCGGAAGAGCTGGCCTGGGCCGAACGCGTCCTCGAAGGAGCAGCGACCGGCAAGGGGGCTTTTGAGCTTGATGGCAAAATGATCGACGCGCCAATTATCGCGCGAGCACGGGCAACTTTGCGCCGGAGCCAACAATAAACCCTGAGGAGGATCGCTCATGACCAGACGGATAAAGCAGGCGTTTTACACACTACCCGCCATTTTGCTGCTCGGCACAGCACTGCCAGCCAACGCCCAGGAGGTACGGCTTGAAACCTTGGCCTCCGCTGCATTCGCCAGTGACGACAATGCTGAAACTTCCGATTTGAGCTACAACCTTTATCTTCCGAAAGGCTTTGAGACAGACGGCGCAACGAGATATCCCGTCCTCTATCTCCTTCATGGTAGTGGCGGCGACAGCGAAAGCTGGGACGACTTCTGGCCTATCCTCGACCGCATGATCGCCGAAGAAACGATCCCGCCCGTGATCGCCGTCGCGCCTATCACGGGCAACAGTTACTGGGTGGATTCGACCGCCTTTGGCGCTGCTGAAACGGCTGTCATCGGGGATCTTGTTCCCCACATTGACGAGACCCTGCCGACGATTGGTGAAAGGCACGGACGGGCGCTGGTCGGTTTTTCGATGGGCGGCTTTGGCGCGCTGCGCTATGCGCTCGCCTATCCACAAACCTTTGCAGCGGCGACGCTTCTCAGCCCGGCACTGCAGCAGGGCCAGCCTCCGGCAACCGCTGGCGCCATCGAGCGCGGCTCGTTCGGCACGCCCTATGATCCGGCGCGGTGGGATGAACTCAATTACCCGGCTCTGTTGGAACCCTATGCGGCGCAGGAGCACCGCGTGCCGATCTTCATCGTCACAGGTGATGATGACTGGAACCACCTTTCCGAAAAGGAAGCGCTGCCAGCTGACGCCACCAAGTACAACATGGAAGTGCAGGCCGTTGCGCTCTACACGGCACTGCACCGCGAGAACATCTTCAACACCGCTTACGAGCAATGGGAAGATGTTCCCGCCAGCCCCGCCGAATTGCGCATTCTTGACGGCGGTCATGGCATGGACGTGTGGGAACCCGGCTTTGTTCAAGGCTTGCGTTACATGTTCGATAATGGACTATCACCAGTTGGCCAGTAGGCTTGCTTCCCCCGAGCATGCAGACAGGCATCTGGCCACATTGGGTGCTACCGAGGGCAGAAGTCGCGGACGGTGGCAAAGCGCGCGCAATCGGGAAAGCCGATCTTTGATCTTGGACAAAGCCAGTAGGCACTTGGCGGAGATTGGCTTAAGCACTCCGGTGTTGAACCGATAACCGCGGTGGATTCGACATCATGCTGAACTCGAAACTGTTCCTGGCCATCTCGGCATTGGTGCTGCCACTGCTGATCGTGCTGCTCGGCATCTGGCAAACCGAACGCGGCGCCCAATACAGGGACTTCGTGTTCGAACAGCGATCTGCCCTCAAGGGAGAGATCGTTCGCATGGAGGCGCTGCCGCCCCCTGAATATGGTGGCATAAACACCAACATCCGCTACTCGGCCGACGGCAACAATTATGTGGGAGACTTCGCGCTCGACAAGATGCGCGAGGCCATAGGCAATCTTGACCTCGTGCTTGCCGTGGCGGAGCACCGCCGCGTGCTGCCGCCGGTGGTCATCGCCGGCGGGGCTTCAGCCTTCGCCATCGGTCTTTTGGTGATTGTCGGGACTATTGTTCTCACAGCTTTTGGGATGCGCTCGCGGTCGGCTTTGGTGCGGGGGTTCTCCGTTGCCCGTCGCTTTCTGCCCAACGCGCTGATTGGGCTGGTGGTCATAACGGCGCTTGTGACGGTGAGCGCCGTACTGTTCGAGATCGCTCCTTTGCTTCGCCTTGATAGTCTGGGCCGTGGCCAAGCCTATGTTCTGGCCTTAGGTGGCGGGCTTGTGGCGATTGCGGTGATTGCCGCCTGGCAGGCTCTGGCGCAACTGCGCAAATTTTCGCTGCTGTTTGAAGCAAAACCCTATCCGCTGATCGCGCAATCGGTCAGTCGTACGGAAGGCGCGCCTTTGTGGGCGCTGGTCGAGACCTTCGCCAAGCGGCTTGGTGCGCCGGTGCCGGACACCCTCGCCGTTGGATTGTCGGAAGGGTTCTTCGTTGTATCGGGCCCCGTCACGCTTCTGCCCGACCAGCGGCAGGTGGAGGGCAATACGCTTCATGTGCCGCTGGGGCATCTGGTGTTCATGCAGGTCGATGAAGTGGCGACCATCATTGCGCACGAACTGGCGCATTTTGCCGGCGAAGACACTGCCTATAGCCAAAGGTTCCTGCCCATCTACAATGGCCTCGGCCGCTCGCTGGACGCCGTTGCTGCTGCCGGACGAGCCCAGGACGGATCGCTGTCGTTTCTGGCAACGCCCGCACTGGCCCTCGGTTATTTTGTTTCAAATCGCTTCCACCTGGCGGTGCAGCATTGGAGCCGGGTGCGTGAGCTTGAGGCGGACGTAAAGAGTGCGGCCTTGACGTCCAGGGACGCTGCGGCGCGGGCCCTGCTGCGTCACAGCGCTATTGCCGGCGTGATCAGCGACGGCACCGAGTATATCTGGACCCGTCCAGACCAGGCGCCCGACGACATTGTACCGCTGCTGTACAAAGCTTCAGCGGAGCGAGGGCTGGATGATCCGGGCGCGATGCTCGACAGCGCTGTGGCCCATCCCACTGACAGCCATCCACACAACAGCGAGCGTCTGGCAGCCTTCGGCGTGGCCGCCAGCCCCGAACGGTTCGCCCTGGCAACCACGCTGCCCGATGAAGGCGCGGGCATGCTGTCGAAGTACTTCGCCGACCCCGTTGCCGTTTCCATAACTGTGACGCAGGGTTTCAAGAACGCGTCGCGGCGCTCCAGCGAGCAGTATCGCGAAACGCTGCAAGCCACGGCATCTGCCGTCAGCGAGGATGCGGTTGAACTGTTTGAAAACACCAAGCCGATCGCCGTTTTGATGTTTGTTATCGCCATCCCTTTGCTAGCAGCGGCGCTCTATGCTGCTCTTTTCGGCCTGCCGGGCTTTGGCAGTGAATCGGTGATCCTCGTTGTGGCGTTCGGGCTCTGCGGCGGGTTTATTTTCCTGCTAGGCCTGCAGGCGATCGGGCGATCAAAAATCCCCTCCATGCGGCTTTATCCGGACCGCGTCGAGCACCGGCACCTCGACCGGCCAGTCTACTGGGCCGATATGCGCGACCTTTCGGTCGTCAATCAGGCCGGCACCATGGTGACCACGTTCCTGCTCAAGCGCTCGGCGCCTTTCCCCAAACGTGTCGGCTTTGGCGGGCGTGGGCGGATCATCCTCAACCCTGGCGCCTGGATGGTCACGATACGGTCCGTGCCGCCGCAGCACTATAAGTCAGCCGGCTATATCGATCTGATCGGCCGTTACGCCAATGCCGCTGCCGCGCGCAATGCGTTGGCACAGCCAGCCGAGCAGCCCACCTGAGTTCAAGGACACACCATGCAGTCTTCCGATACCCTGCTGCCCGATCGACCCATCAAGCTTAAGCGTACCGGCGTCTGGCCGGGCGTATGGCAGTATCTTGGTGCCTTGCTGTTGAGCGGGTTGGCTTTGTTCTTTGCCGTTTGGCAAACGCCCAACATCGTGGACGACTGGATGATTGCGCAGGATCCGGTGGTGATCGACGATGCGGTGATCACCGATGGCGAATGCAGCACCAGTCGCGGCATCTTCGTGGATTGCTCGGCCCATGTCAGCTACGCGGTCGATGGGCAGCCTATTGAAAAGAACATTGAGTTGATGTTCCTCGACTTCGGCTCCGGCGACTACATGGTCGACGTCGTCCGCTCACAGGCGCAGCCCACCAAGGCGACATTGTCGCTGGGGCTCGACATGCTCTGGAACCGCACTCTTACGGTTGCCGTGATCGTGGCTTTGCTGGCCATCTTCGGTTATGCCCTGTTCCGCTCGGGCCTGAACCAGGATCGAAACCGGCGCTTAGCCATGCGCGCGTCAATACTGACGCCTTTGGCTGTGCCGGTTTTACAGGTCAACAAGGTTCTTGGCGGCACTGTGGTGCAGTACCAGTATGGCGTGGGCAAGAAGCAGCAGCCTTTGTTGACCACATCGCGCTTCCGCAAAAACGAAGGTCCGCTCTGGCTGGGCGAAGATGGCAGCCAGGCGCTGGCAGTGATGCCGCAGAACGGCTCTGTTCCTGTTCTGCTGGACAACGACCTGGAGCGACTGGATATCACAGCCGATGAGCGGGCTGCAGTTCAGGCAAGGCTATCGCCGCCGAGCAACTGACGAGTACGACCGCGTTTCCACGGGCGTGAATCCGAAGAGCGCTTGCTCCTGAAGCGACACTGTTAAGCCAGTGGCTGGTATTGAGCCGTCAGCGACGAGATAAAGGTCTTGGTGCGAGGGTCCGCCGGGTTGCCGAAGACCTGGCTGGCGGGGCCGGATTCAACGACCCCGCCCCCTTCTAGAAACACCACATTGCCCGCAATGGCCGCGGCCAGGCGAAGGTCGTGGGTGGCCATCAGCATGGTTGTGCCCTCGCGCGCCAGTTGCGCCAACACCTCGACGACTTCCCCGGCCAATTGCGGATCAAGCGCCGAGGTTGGTTCGTCACACAGGAGCACTTCGGGAGATGTCGCCAAGGCCCGGGCGACGGCAACGCGCTGCTGCTGTCCGCCGGAAAGGCTTGAAGGCCACGCTTCCGCCTTGGCGGCTAGTCCAACCTTGTCGAGCAGTTCGAGCGCCCTGACCCGCGCCTTGTCGCGCCTCCAGCCGAGCACAGTGACCAGCCCTTCCATGACATTTTCCGCCGCCGTTCGATGCGGGAAAAGTTGAAAATTTTGGAACACCATGCCCGTCTTGCGCCGGAGCCTGAGGATGTCCTCGCGCCTGGGCTTGCGCCCAGGCGATAGGGCTACGGCAGCGTCGCCGATGCGGATGGTGCCCGATTGTGGCAGTTCAAGCAGATTGGCGCAGCGCAGAAGCGTGCTCTTGCCGCTGCCCGAGGCGCCGATCAGCGCCGTGACACTTCCTGCCGGAACCTCGACGCTGACGCCGCGGAGCACGTGATTGTTCCCAAACGACTTGTTGATGTTTTCGAGCCTGATCATGACGCCGCCTCGATGCTGCCGCCGGAGCGGGACAGACGTTTCTCCAGCCGGCCCTGGAAGGCGGAAAGCACCGAACTGAGCACCAGGTAGATCAGCGCAACCTCCACATAAAGGATCAGCGGCTCATAGGATGTGGCAACCACCCGCTGACCGGCGCGGAACAGCTCCGGCACCGTAATGGCAGCGGCCAGAGATGTGTCCTTGACCAGCGAGATAAAGGTGTTGGAGAGCGGCGGCACTGCAATGCGGGTGGCTTGCGGCAGAACCGTGCGCGCCATGGCTTGCCGCCAGGTCATGCCGATGGAATAGGCCGCTTCCCACTGCCCCTTTGGCACTGCCAGAAGAACCGCACGGATGATCTCGGACGTATAGGCACCCACATTGAGCGTGAAACCGATCAGCGCGGCGGGAAAGGCGTCGAGTACGATGCCGACGCTGGGTAGGCCATAAAAGATCAAGAACAACTGCACGAGCAGCGGCGTGCCCCGAATGATCCAGACGTAGAAGCGGATGATCCAGGCGAGTGGCGCCGGCGCGAACAAGCGGATCACCGCCGCGAAAAAACCGACAGCCAGCCCGAAGGCAAAGCTGAGCAGGGTCAGCGGCACGGTGAACAGCAGGCATGCCCAAAGCAGCGAGGGCAGCGCGTCGAGCATCAAAGATAGCCAATGGGGCATGGCGCACTCACAAACAAAGGGACCGGCCGGTTATCGGCCGATCCCTCCTTATCCTACCCGTCGGGAGTGTTTACTGGGAGACGTCTTCGCCGAAGTATTTCTCCGAAATCTCGCTATAGGTCCCGTCAGTTTTGATGGCCTCGAGTGCCTCGTTGATCGCAGCGAGCAGTTCCGGCTTGCCCTTGGCAAGGATGATGCCGGAGAAATCGGCATCTTCGGCGGTAGCGACGACCTTGACCGGCGCGTCGGGCTGCTGCGTCTTGAAGTCGTAGAAGGACAGGCTGTCATTGATGGTGGCGTCCGCGCGGCCCTGGATCACCAACGCCACGGACTGGTCGAACGCTTCGGTGCCCACGAGCTCGGCGCCATAGCTTTCGGCAAGTTTGCCGAAGTTTGATGTCAGCGTCTGTGCCGAGCGCTTGCCGGCGAGGTCTTCGAAGCTAGCGATGTCGGTATTGGCTTCACTCACGATCAGCGCCGCTTTGGACGCGATGTAGGGCTCGGAGAAGTCATACTTGGCCTGGCGTTCTGCGTTGATGCCAACCTGGTTGATGACGATGTCATAGCGATCGGCGTCGATGCCGGCGATCAGACCATCCCATGGGCCTTCCACAAACTCGGCGGTGACGCCGAGGTGGTCCGCCACGGCGCGGCCGATCTCTACGTCGAAGCCAACCAGATCTCCCGTTTCGTCGTGAAAGGTGAAAGGCGCGTAGGTTCCCTCGGTGCCGATGCGCAGAACACCGGCGGTCTTGACGTCATCGAGTGCGCTTTGCGCGAAGGTCGGGGTCGCCAGCGACAAAAGACCGGCAGCAAGAAGCAGGGCAGAGATTTTCATGGGGCGCATCCTTGATCCTGTGGTGCCTCGGTAAGGCCCACGTTTGCCCGGGAAATTGCACCGGCGCGCCCCTGCTGGCAACAGGTTGGAGGATTGTTTTCCCTCCTAGCCAACGGCGGCATCGTCGTGCTCAAACGGCGCGTGGCGGTGGGTGCCCTTTCCGGCAAAAGGGGCGTTGAAGACAAGCCTCCCAAGGGCCGCTTTGCGTCTTGCTTATGAAATCCTTATGCCACGGGCAGCCAATCCGCATGGCAATTTGATGCGGCGCGGGTGCACGTCAGGAGCCTTCCCCCTGGAGGCTCACCTATGCTCGACCTTGCCTTTATCGCTCTGGGCGCCGGCACACTGATTGCGCTCGCGGTCTATGCCGCTGCGCTCAACCGCCTGTGAGCGCCAACATGCTCATCGCTTCCTTTGGTATTGCCCTTGCGCTCGGCGTCTACCTCCTGGTGACGCTCCTGGCGCCTGAACGCTTCTGATTTCTGGAGCCAACATGTCCCTTTCTGGCTGGCTGCAGATCGGCTTTGTGCTGATCGTCGTTCTTGTGCTCGTCAAGCCGCTCGGCCGTTATATGGCCCGCGTTTTTGGCGGCGAACGCACCTTTCTTTCGCCTCTCCTTGGGCCCGTCGAGCGCGGTTTTTACGCGCTGGCCGGCATTCGCGCCGACAAGGAGCAAGGCTGGCTTAACTATGCGCTTGGCGTGCTCCTGTTCAGCCTCGTCGGCTTTGTCCTGCTTTACGCGCTGCTGCGCCTTCAGGGCGTGCTGCCGCTTAACCCACAGGGTTTTGCCGGCCTCGCCCCGGACCTCGCCTTCAACACCGCGGCAAGCTTCGTCACCAACACCAATTGGCAGAGCTATGGCGGGGAAACCACGATGAGCCACCTTAGCCAGATGCTGGGGCTTACCGTGCAGAACTTCGTTTCAGCCGCGACCGGCATTGCGGTGGCCATGGCGCTGACTCGCGCTTTTGTCCGCTCCGGCGTCAGCGAACTGGGCAACTTCTGGGTCGATCTGACCCGCGCGACGCTCTATGTCCTACTGCCGCTCGCCATCATTGTCGCCCTGACCTTTGTCGGCTTGGGCGTGCCGCAAACTCTTGATGCAAGCATGGTTACCACCACGCTGGAAGGCGCGCAGCAGACTATCGCCACCGGCGCCGTGGCGTCTCAGGAAGCGATCAAGCAGCTCGGCACCAATGGCGGCGGCTTTTTCAACGTCAATGCCGCCCATCCCTTCGAAAACCCGACGGCCTGGAGCAACTATCTCAACATCGTGGCCATGCTCGCCGTCTCCTTGTCGCTGGTCTATTCCTTTGGGCAGATGGTGGGAAATCGTCGCCAAGGCTGGGCGCTGCTGTCAGTAACCGTTATCATGCTGGTGATTGGTACGGGCGCCATCTATTGGGCGGAAACCGCGGGCAATCCCCTGCTCACGACTGTGGGCGTCGATCCGGCTCTCGGCAACATGGAAGGCAAGGAAGTCCGCTTCGGCCAGGCCATGACTGCGCTTTATGCTGCGGTGACCACCGGGCTCTCCAATGGCGGCGTCAACGCCATGCATGGTTCGCTGACCCCTTTGGGCGGTCTGGTGCCCATGGTGCTGATCCAACTGGGCGAAGTCTTGCCCGGCGGCGTCGGATCGGGGCTTTATGGTCTCCTGGTTTTTGCAATCCTCGCCGTGTTCGTCGCCGGGCTGATGGTGGGCCGGACACCCGAATTTTTAGGCAAGAAGATCGAAGCACGCGAAATCAAGCTCGCCATGCTGGCCGTGCTGATCCTGCCGCTGACCATTCTGGGATTCACGGCCATCTCGGCCGTCGCGCCGTGGGGCACGAGCTCCATCCTGACACCCGGCCCTCATGGCCTCAGCGAGATCCTTTATGCTTACACATCGGCGGCCGGAAACAACGGCTCGGCCTTTGGCGGGCTGTCGGCCAACACGCCCTGGTATAACACCACGCTGGGCATCGCCATGCTGCTGGGGCGCTTTGCCTACCTGGTGCCGGTGCTGGCCATTGCGGGTGCGCTGGTCGCCAAGCCGCGCATTGCCGCCTCTTCGGGCACCTTCCCGACCGACCAACCGCTGTTTGTCGGGCTGCTGATCGGCATCATTCTTGTTTTGGGCGGGCTGCAATTCTTTCCCGCTCTCGCTTTGGGGCCGCTTGTTGAGCACTTCACCATGCTCGCCGGCCAGAGCTTCTAGGAACATATCCATGTCCACCTCCACACCATCCATTTCCGTTCTGTCGCCCGCCATCCTCCTGCCTGCCCTGCGCAACGCCTTCATCAAGCTCGATCCGCGCCAGCTGATCCGCAATCCGGTGATCTTTGTCACCGAAGTCGTGGCAGTTCTGGTGACCGTGCTGTTCATCGGCGACATCGCCGGGAGCGCCGACGCCCCTGTCTTCACCGGCCAGATTGCGCTCTGGCTCTGGTTCACCGTGCTGTTTGCCTGCTTTTCCGAAGCGGTGGCCGAAGGGCGCGGCAAGGCCCAGGCGGAATCGCTGAAGCGCGGCAAGTCGGACCTTTTGGCCAAAAAGCTTCTGTTTCCCGACCAACGGGACAATCTTGGCTGCGAGGTCGTTCCGGCCACCGCGCTCAAGGTCGGTGATATTGTGCTGATCGAAACCAACGACCTTGTTCCCGGCGACGGCGAAGTGGTCGAGGGCGTTGCATCGGTCAATGAAAGCGCCATCACCGGGGAATCTGCTCCGGTGATCCGCGAAGCGGGCGGAGACCGCTCGGCTGTGACAGGCGGCACGCAGGTGATTTCCGACTGGCTCAAGGTGCGCATCACCACAGCGCCCGGCGAAAGCTTCGTTGATCGCATGATCGCCCTGATCGAAGGCGCCCAGCGGCAGAAGACCCCCAACGAAATTGCCCTTTCCATTCTCCTCAGTGGGCTGACGTTGGTCTTTCTTGTTGCCGTGGTGACGCTTTACGGTCTTGCACTTTATTCGGGAACCGAACTGTCCGTCGCGGTTCTGGCGGCGCTTCTTGTCACGCTGATCCCCACCACGATTGGCGGCCTCCTTTCGGCGATCGGCATTGCGGGCATGGATCGGCTGATCCGCTTCAACGTCATTGCCACCAGTGGTCGCGCCGTCGAGGCAGCAGGCGATGTGGATACGCTTCTGCTCGACAAGACCGGCACCATCACCTTTGGCAATCGCATGGCGTCCGAGTTCATCCCTGTCGCCGGCGTCAGTGAACGGGATCTGGCTCAAGCGGTCTTGCTGGCCAGCCTTGCCGACGAAACGGCGGAAGGGCGCTCCATCGTTGCTTTGGCTAAAGCCGATTTCGGTCTCGTGCCGCCGCCCCCATCACCTAATGGAACGACCAACATTCCGTTCTCGGCGCAAACGCGTATTTCGGGCATCGACATCGAGGGCCGCCGTATCCGCAAGGGCGCAGTGGACGCCGTTCTGCGCTTTGTGGGCCTGAGCAGAAGTGAGGCAAGCCCTGACTTCATTGCGGCCGTGGACGCCATTGCCCGCTCAGGCGGCACGCCGCTCGCTGTCGCCGAAGCCGGGCAGTTGCTGGGCGTGGTCCACCTCAAGGATGTGGTCAAGCCTGGTATCAAGGAGCGTTTCGCGGCCCTGCGTGCCATGGGCATCCGCACCGTCATGGTCACCGGCGATAATCCGCTGACCGCTGCAGCGATCGCGTCCGAAGCCGGGGTCGACGATTTCCTCGCCGAAGCCACGCCCGAGCAGAAGCTCGACTTCATCCGCAAGGAACAAACGGGCGGGCGCCTCATCGCCATGTGCGGCGACGGCACCAATGATGCTCCCGCTCTGGCTCAGGCCGATGTCGGCGTCGCCATGCAGTCCGGCACCCAGGCGGCCCGCGAGGCGGGTAATATGGTGGACCTAGATTCAAGCCCAACCAAGCTCATCGAGATTGTCGAGATCGGCAAGCAAATCCTGATGACCCGGGGCGCCCTCACGACCTTCTCGGTCGCCAACGATGTTGCCAAATACTTCGCCATCATCCCGGCACTGTTCCTGGTGACCTATCCCGAGCTAGGAGCGCTCAACATCATGGGGCTTCAGTCCGCCCAATCGGCCATCCTGTCGGCAGTCATCTTCAATGCCCTGATCATCGTCGCCCTCATTCCCCTAGCCCTGCGCGGCGTCAAATACCGCCCGGTCGGCGCTGCAGCGCTGCTGAGACGGAACCTGCTTGTTTACGGTCTCGGCGGGCTCGTCGCGCCGTTTATCGGCATTAAGCTGGTGGACATGGCGATCACCGCGCTTGGGCTGATCTAGCAATCACATCAGACCATCAAACAACAGGAAGCACCTAATGCTGTCCCAATTGCGCCCCGCCATCGTTCTTTCCGTGCTGCTTTCAGCCGTCACCGGCCTGCTTTATCCCCTTGCCATCACCGGCGCTGCCCAGGCGGCCCTTCCCTTCCAAGCCAATGGCAGCCCGATCATGCGAGACGGCGTCCTCGTCGGCTCCGCCCCCGTCGGGCAGAATTTCAGCGCTGCCCGCTATTTCTGGCCGCGTCCCTCCGCCACCGGAACTGAACCCTATAATGGCGCTGCCTCGTCGGGCTCCAATATTGGCCCCACCGGCAAGGCCTTGATCGAGCGTGTTGCCGACGCTGTCATGGCCATCGGCGAAACGACGGTTCCAGGCGATGCGGTGACGACGTCGGGATCGGGCCTTGATCCTCATAGTACCCCGCAATATGCCGCCATGCAGGTTGCCCGCGTGGCAACCGAACGGGGCGTTCCGGTCGAGGTAATTGAAGCC
>CAKTFF010000005.1 GCA_934553185.1 uncultured Devosia sp. | reverse complement strand
CCCGCCCAGGCTGCCGGAAGTGCGGGCACCACTCAGAACGGGCCAGATGCTTCCGGCAGTGAGCCAGCCGAACCCACCCCTGGCATCGAGCCACCACAGCAAGCAGCTCAGCAGCCCACGCCATCGTCCGAGCCGGTACCTGCGGCACCCACGCCGCCTGCTGCTCCCGCCACCGACGCCGTTCCCGCACCAAGCGATGCTCCCGCAACCGCTGGCGCATCCGCGCCCCAGCCTGCTCAGGCACCAGCGATCTCGCCCGAAACCACCCAGCCTAGCGCCGCTGCCGAGGCAGAAACCGAACCCGCCGATGCGTCCGACGAACCGGACGTGCCCACAATGGTCGCTGTCTCCGTCGGCGATCCGGAAAGCGCGCGCTTTGCGTCTGGCAAGGCCATCATCCGCCGCGGCGACAACCTCTGGACCATTGCGCGCCGGGTCTACGGGCGAGGCATCCGCTACACCACGATCTACGACGCCAACACCGCCCAGATCCGCGACCCTGATCGGATCTATCCCGGCCAGGTCTTCGATCTGCCGCAGTAAACTGATGACAACATGGTCCGCTGCAAAGCGGACCATTGATTCTTCTCGCCGGTCAGCCCATTTTATCGTCAAATGACGATCAACCCGGGCAGGCCATGCACGACGACGACATCGCCAATATCATGCGAGCCATGGGACATCCCGTCCGGCTCAACATTCTGCGCATCCTCGCCCGTCAGGAGCGCGGCGAATGCTGCTGCGCCGATGTCACCGACGAGCTGACGCTGGCGCAATCCACCGTGTCCCAGCACATCAAGGTCCTTCTTGATGCCGGGCTGATCGAGCGCAAGCCGCGTGGAACGCGCAACTGCTACGTCGTCCAGCACGACCGGCTGGCTGCCCTGGGCAGCGCATATTCCGGCATGATCGCGGGCTTTGGGCCTGCGCCGGCCAAACTGGAAGCGGAACCCGCCTGATGTCTACCGACACCGTTGAAAAGAAGCCGTCCGTTAGCGCGGACGAAGGATCCCTATTGTCCACGGTCCGCAATCTCTGGGCCTATATGTGGCCTGCTGATCGCCCAGACCTGCGAATGCGCGTGGTTCTCGCCATCGGCGCTCTGCTGCTGAGCAAGGTGGCCACCACGCTGATCCCCTTTGCCTACAAGGGCATTATCGACAGCCTCGATGGCTCTGCCCCGAATGGTGCGCTGATCATGGGGCTGGCCGTGCCGATCGTCCTCGTTGTCGCCTATGCCCTGGGCAACGTCATCGACGCCGGCTTCCAGCAACTGCGCGATGTCCTGTTTGCCAGCGTCGGCCAGCATGCCGTTCGCAAGCTGGCGCTCGAAACCTTCCACCATCTCCATCGCCTGTCGCTCCGCTTCCATCTGGCGCGGCGCACCGGCGGCCTCAGCCGCGTCATCGAGCGCGGCACCAAGGGCATCGAAACCGTCGTCCGGTTCGCCATGCTCAACATCGCCCCCACCATCGTCGAGTTCATCATCACGGCGGTGATCTTTGTCTGGATGTTCGGCTTCAGCTATCTGGGCGTCCTGGTGGTGATGATCTGGGCCTACCTTTACTTCACCATCAAGGCGTCCAACTGGCGCATCGCCATTCGCCGGGACATGAACAATTCCGACACCGACGCCAACGGCAAGGCCATCGATTCGCTGCTCAACTACGAGACGGTGAAATACTTCGCCAACGAGAAGATGGAAGCGGAACGCTACGACGTTTCCATGGCCGGCTATGAACGCTCCGCCATCCGCATCTGGACCTCGCTGGGCTTTCTCAATTTCGGCCAGGCCCTGATCTTCTACGCCGGCTTCCTGATCATCGCGGTCATGGCCGTGCTGGGCGTCATGGATGGAACGCTCACGCTGGGCGATTTCGTGCTGCTCAACACCTTCCTGATGCAGATCTACCGGCCGCTCAACTTCATCGGCTTTGTTTATCGCGAACTGCGCCAGGGCCTGACCGACATCGAGGAAATGTTCCGCCTCCTCGACCAGAACCCTGAAGTCGAAGACAAGCCCGGCGCCGCGCCCCTCCAGGTCACCGGCCCGGTGATCCGCTTCGACAATGTGTCCTTCCAATACGATCCCGACCGGCCGATCCTAAAGGGCGTCAGCTTCGAAGTGCCCGCCGGCAAAACCGTCGCCATCGTCGGACCGACCGGCGCCGGCAAGTCCACCATCTCGCGGCTGCTCTATCGTTTCTACGATGTCAAAGGCGGCGCCATCACCATCGACGGGCAGGATCTGCGTGATGTCACTCAGGCGTCGCTCCGGTCCACCATCGGCATGGTTCCCCAGGACACCGTGCTGTTCAACGACACCATCGGCTACAACATCGAGTATGGCCGCCCCGGTGCCAGCAGCGAGGACGTGCGCAGCGCCGCCGCCATGGCCCAGGTCGGCCCGTTCATCGAAACCCTGCCCAAGGGCTACGACACCCCGGTCGGCGAACGTGGCCTCAAGCTATCGGGCGGCGAGAAGCAGCGCGTGGCCATCGCCCGCACCATCCTCAAGGCGCCGTCCATCCTCATCCTTGATGAGGCGACCTCGGCGCTCGACACCAAGACCGAACGGGACATCCAGTCCGCTCTCGACGTCGTCAGCAAGAACCGCACCACCGTGGTGATCGCCCACCGGCTCTCCACCGTGGTCAACGCCGATGAAATCCTCGTGCTGCGCGATGGCGTCATTGCCGAGCGCGGCAACCACGTGGCGCTGCTGGCCCATGATGGCCTCTATGCCCAGATGTGGAGCCGCCAGCGCGAAGCCACCGAGGCCGAAGAAAAGCTGCTTCAAACCGCCAACGATCCCGACGGCTTCGTCAAGCGCGGGGCCCCCGCTGCCCAATAGGGCAGGGGGAACTCGTCACCAGCACAAACAAAAAGGCCCGCATCGCTGCGGGCCTTTTTTCCGTCTGCTTACTCGGCCGCTTCCGGCCGGTCGGGTCGATCCACCACCGGCGCTGCAGTGCGTTTCTGGTCCACCAGCCCCGCATCGGCGCTGACGATGTAGCGCCGGGCGCCATCTGCATCAGCGGGGATTTCCAATGCCATGCCATCAAACCCGGCCGGCCCCGCGGCATGCGCCGGCTTGTGGCCGCCAAACAGCGAGCGAACCAACCCGCGCACCCCGGCAGCCACCCACCGGAAGAACCGGCCGACCATCCCGCGCCAGATGACGCTGGGCGCCGTAATCATCACCGGCACCATGATCAGCGTCAGCAGCGTCGAGAAGAACAGGCCCGACACCAGAGCCGCCGACAGGTGGATGAACCACGATCCGGCAAGCCCACCCACCACGATCTCGCGGCGGATGAAGTCGAACTCGACATTGGCCCACATCGGGATCACGCCCAATGCGGTCAGGAAGGCGGTCAGCAGCACCGGCCGCACGCGCTGTGCGGCTGTCAGCAGCATGGCCTTGACCGGCTCCACGCCCTCATGACGGTTATAGTCATTATAGGTGTCGATCAGCACGATGCCGTTCTTCACCACGATACCGGCCAGGGCCACGATCCCCAGGCCCGTCATGATCGCCGAAAAGCTCATTCCCGTCGCCAGCATGCCCAACAGCACACCGGCCACCGACATCACCACCGTCGAGAGCGTCACCATCACCTGGTAGAAGCTGTTATACTCGAGCAGCAGAATGAAGAAGATCAGGAACATGGCCATGCCCAGCGCCTGGACGATAAAGGCATTGGCGTCGCCTGCCTGCTCCTCGGCGCCGGTGAAATTCACCGTCACCGTGTCGGGGAAGGGCTGTTCGGCAATCCAGGCCTGAAGTTCGGCGACCTTGTCGGCGGGATAAACGCCTTCAGGCAGGTTGGCGAGGCCAGCAGCCACCGGCATTTGATAAAGCTGGTTGCGCCGCTCGATATTGGCCACCTTCGGCACGGCTGTGCGCGTGATGAAGTTGCTGACCGGGATCATGCCCTGTGCCGTAGCAATGCGCATGGAGTCGAGCGCATCAAACGTCCGCTCGTCTTCGGGCAGTCGCACATTGATGTCGAGTTCGTCTCCCGTGCTCGCATCGCGATAGGTGCCCAGGTTCACGCCCGAGGTAACAAGCTGCACATAGGGCGCCAGCTCACGCACGCCGATGCCGTACTTGCCGGCCTCATTGCGATCGATGGTGATCTGCCAGTCAATGCCCGGAGACGGGCGGCCGTCTTCGATATCCACGGCTTCGGGCATGGTCTCGATCTGGGCGCGAATGGCCTCGACCACGGGAACAAGGTCCTCATAGCTGGTGCTGTCCACGCGGATATTGATGTCCTTGCCTGCCGGCGGACCGTTCTCCGCTGCCAGGATCTGCACATCGAGCCCGGCAAACCCGTCCACACGCTCGCGGATGTCGGCAAAGATCTGCTCAGCCTTGACGCGATTGTTGTAGTCCACCAGCTGCAGCTGGAAGTTGCCGATCGTATCGGGTGGCGTCGTGCCAAAGGCACCCGTCGAGCCGAACTGCATGATCACGTCCTGGATACCCTGGACCTGCATGATCTGGTCGCCGATATCGCCCATCATGTCGCGCACTTCTTCGGGCGAGTAATTGCCCCGTCCGACCACGGCCACTGTCGCAAATTCCGGCTCGGACGCCGGGAAGGCCTCGGTGCCGGTCGGATTGTTCGCATAGGTGACGAAGATGCCGATGATGATGGCAAAGCCCACTGCGAGCGTCGGGATCGGCCAGTGAAGCAGGTGCTCCATGGTGCGCACATAGATGCCGGTCAGTCCCTTGACCTTTTTGGGGTCGAACTTGTCGGCATACATCACCGTGTCGGCCGCTTCCTTGGCCTTGGGGTCGATGTGGGACGAGGCGATAAAGGCGCCGATCACCGGCATGAAGATCAGCGCCGAAATCAGCGACGCGACCATGACGATGATCACGATCATGGGCAGGTAGCTCATGAACTTGCCGATAATGCCCGGCCAGAACAGCAGCGGCACAAAGGCGCCCAGCGTCGTGAACGTTGCGCCCAGCACGGGAACGAACATCTTGCGCACGGCAAGAATGAACGCTTCCTTCTTGCTGACGCCCTCCTGCAGCTTGCGCTCGGCATATTCAACAACCACCACCGGGTCGTCCACCAGCACGCCGACGGCGATGACGAGCCCGAACATCACCATCATGTTGATGGTCATGCCCAGCGTCTGCGCCACCAGGAACGCCATCATGAATGATAGCGGAATGGACAGCCCGATCATGATCGCCGGCCGGATGCCCAGCGTCGCCACGCAGGTGATCAGCACCAGCGCCACGGCGGTCAAAACCGCCGCTTCCAGCGAGCGGAACAGCGATGTCGTGGTTTCCGCCTGATCGAGGAAGAAGCTATACCGCACGCCCTCCGGCCAGGATTTGGCCAGCTCTTCGGTTGTTGCCCGCACCTTGTCGGACACGTCGATGATATTGGTGCCGAGCTTCTTGGAAACACCCAGGATCAGGGCAGGGGAGCCGTTGACCGTGGTATATTCGGTCGCGTCGGCCAGCGTCCTTGTGATCGTCGCCACGTCGCCAAACGTCACAACCGTGTTGCCATCGGTTTTGAGCGGAAGGTTGTAAACGTCTTCGGGCGTGGTGATCAGGCCCGGCACTTCGATGTTGAACGAGCCCTGACCCGTATTGAGCGTACCGCCCGGCACCACCATGTTGTTGCGGTTCAGCGCATCAAACAGCTGGTTGGCGGTCAGCCCATAGGCTTCGAGCCGCAACAGATCGATCCGCACTTCCAGGATTTCTTCGCGCGAACCAGAGAGCACGGCTTCCCGAACCTCGGCAACGCCTTCCAGCGTGTCCTGCAGTTCCTCGGCGCGGCGCACCAGTTCCTTTTCCGGTGCATCGCCATAAACGGCCACCGAGATGATCGGCCCGCCCACCAGATCGACTTCGGCCACCACCGGATCGTTGGCATCTTCGGGCAGCTGCGCGCGAATGGCGTCCATACGGGCGCGGGTGTCCGATAAAGCCTGGTCCTTATCGGCGTTGATGTCGAACTCAAGGAAGATCGACGCGTGACCCGTCGTCGAGGTCGAACTGATGTTTTCAAGGTTCGGCAGCGAAGCCAGCTCCTCCTCGGCCGGTTTAGCCAGAAGGTTTTCCGCGTCACGCGGTGACACGCCGGTCTGGTTGATCGACACGTAAAGATAGGGAATGTCGATCGCCGGGAAGCTCTCCTTGGGGAGAGACACATAGGCCGAAACGCCCGCCGCCAGCATGATCACCATGATCGTGAGGACGACGCGCGGCATGCGCAGTATTTTGACGATGAACTCGACCATGATCAGACGCTTTCTTCGCTGGACGCGCGGGCCTGGGCAGCAGTGGCCTGAACAGCCTGGCCTGCGGTGACATTTTCCTGGCCCACGGTGATGACGTCGGCTTGCGCCGGCAGGCCGGTCACCCACACGCCTTCGCGCGTGTCGCTGACAATGGTGATGGGATGGAAGGCGACCGTGCCGTTCTCCACCGTGCGCACGCCTAGCGTGCCCTCGTCGTCAAGGGTCAACACCGACTGCGGCAGGAGATGCCCGGGCGAAGTGCCCAGCGTGACGATGGCTTCCGCCGTGACGCCATCGCGAACCGATAGGTCCTCGTTGGGAAACTCGATTTCGACGGGAAAGGAGCGGGTGGCATTGTCTGCCGTCGAGGCGATGAAGCTGACCTTGCCCATCACCTCTTTGCCGGTCACCGTGGTGATGGTGGCATCGAGCCCGGTTCTGGCGAGACCGATCCGCGATTCCGGCACCTGTCCCAGAAATACCATCGGATTAAGCTGCACGATCGTGGCGCAAGGCTGGCCCTGGCCGAGCAAGGAGCCTGCCACGGCGACAGGATCTTGAACAATGCCGGCCACCTTGGCCGTGACTTCCGTGCGATCGAGCTCCGCCTGTGCATTGTCGCGGCCGGCTTCGGCCGCCGACACTGCCGCCCGCGCGCTGCTCAGCGCAACTTCCAGTGCCCGTTCGGTATTGGATGGGGCAAGTCCCCGCCCGCGCAGTTCAGCATTGGTGTCGAAATCAAGCTGTGCCTGCACCAGCCCGGCATTAGCCTGTTCGAGGCCTGCCTGCGCCTGGGCCACGGCCGCCGCGCGGGTGCCTTGATCCAGCGTGCACAGCGCATCGCCGACATTGACCGACTGTCCTCTTTCCACATGCACCGCATCCACAATGCCGGCGGTTTCAGCAACGGCGCTGACCGACGCCTTGGCCTGGGTGCGCCCGCGCAGCGGCACATCAATCTTCATGGGCTCGGCCATATAGGTGACCGTCTGCACCGATGGCAGCTGGGTGTCGGCGCCGCTCTCTTCCTCATTGCGCTGGGCAATGGTCAAGTGCGGGTCGGTTTCAGGGTGGTGCGGCTCTGCCAACACGCCTGCATCCGCCAGCGTGGTGTGCAACGGACCGTCTTCCTGCCCTTCGATCACCGAGATGATCGGCTTCTCGCCGTTGCCGGGTCCGCTTCCGCCCACAACAAGGGTTCCTGTTGCCAGCCAGCCGCCGATGCCAATCAGCAGCAGCAAAGCTACGCCATAGGAAAATAGTGCACGCATCCGTTTTTGCCCCTTATTCCGCCGCGTCTTTGGTCGGCTCGGCTCTCGCCAGTGTGATCAGCTCGTGCATGTGGGAGCGCATATGCCTTTCGGCAACTTCCATCATCGCGCGGCCGTAATTGATAACCCAGGTGTCGCCGGCAGTGCCTTGGCGATCGGCAAAGGCTTCATCGAGCTTGCGATGGGCATCGATGTGCTTTTGCAAAAATTCATTTGCGCGCTGCTCCACCAACTCGCGCGGCAACAGATGCGCATAGCGTGCAAACAGCAGGAACGGGCTGCGGAACATATCCTCGCCGAGCGGCTGCGCCAGCTGGTCAGCAAAGGCGGCGCGTCCGGCATCGGTGATCGAATAAACCTTCTTCGCCGGCTTGCCGGCCTGCTGCTCGGCGCGGCTGGTGACAAGCCCCTCGTCTTCAAGCTTTGCCAAGGCAGGATAGATCGAGCCGAAACTGGCCTCGATGAAGTACGAGCACTCGCCCTCCACGCAAAGCCGCCGGATCTCATATCCGGTTGCTTCACCCTCATAAAGGATGGATAAGCAGAGGGTCTTGACGTTCATGCGCTGGCTCCGGCGACCCATATGCTGGGCCGATATATGCCGGTTATGTATATAGGCGATGGGCCAAGCGCAAGTTCCGCCCGCCGTTTGATCCGGCAGACCAGTTAAGATCGTGTTGCATGGCTGTTGATTATGCGAGCAACCGCGTCATTTCGCCGGCAGCTCTGCGCGCCAGCGCCATGTCGGACGCCGCCACGAAATACGGGTTCAGAAACCGCGCATCGTGCTTGCCATAGCGCATGGGCGCGCCATCCAACGTCACCACCGCGCCGCCAGCCGCCTCCAGCACCGCTTGGCCCGCCGCCGTGTCCCATTCGCAAGTGGGGGTGAAACGCGGATAAAGCTGCGCATCGCCCCGCGCCAACAGGCAGAACTTGAGCGATGAGCCAACCGACACGTCGGCTTCCACATCCATCACCTCGCATAAGGCCGCCAACGCCTGGTGGCCATGCGACCGGCTCGCCACAATGCGCGGACGCGTGGCAGCCGACACACGCAACGGAAGCCGATCCTCGACCACTCCGTCTCGTATCGTGCAAGACCACGCACCCTGCCCATCGCCCACAAAGGCTTCCCCCGTGACCGGCGCCAGAACAACGCCCATCACCGGCACACCATGCTCGACCAGCGCAATGTTGACGGTAAATTCTCCATTGCGCTTGATGAACTCCTTGGTCCCGTCGAGCGGGTCCACCACGAAGTAGCGCTCGCCAAGCTGCGGGATAATGCCCGCCGCCACGCTTTCTTCCCCCAGCACCGCAATGCCTGTGGGCGCCAAAAAGGAAAGGATCACCGCTTCGGCCGCCGCATCGGCTTCGGTCACCGGCGAGCCATCCGCTTTGGTCACCGCCGTGATAGGCCGCGCATACACATCCATGATCACCCGCGCAGCCGCGATAGCCGCCCGGAGCGCCAAGGTCGTTAGATCACCACCAGCAATGGTCATGGCCATCCCGAGAGCAGAGAAGAAGAAGCGGTAACCGCAGCATCGGCAACCGAAAACGATTGCCTGGTGGCAGGCGTCGTCAGACGTATTGGCGCGCCGTATGGTCCTGCTCGATGATCCCTCTGCTCAGGCTTCCGGTCGCCGGATAAAGCGGGATCAAACAGGCCTGCAGCGCATGGTAGATGTCCGGCTTGCCCACGAACAAGCGCGATGTCGGCCGCAGGTCCTCGGTCAATTCGCTGAGCCACCCACCCCGCGCATGGTCGATCACGTGGTTTTCGGCATAGTCCCACAGCTGCCGATACCAGCCCTGGAAGAAGTCGTCCGAGTCGTAGGCTGAGATGTAAGCCGCCGCCGCAATGCCCTCGCCCACCGGCCACCAGAGCTTTTCGCGCATCACCGGCTGGTTGTCCCAGTCCAGCGTATAAAAGAACCCGCCATGGACCGCGTCCCAGCCCAGGGCGATGGATTGCCGGAACAACTCACGCGCCGCCCCCGTCATCCAGCTGGACCGCTTGTCCCCAAGCGCCCAGAGCTGGTAAAGCAGCCGCGACCATTCCAGCCAATGCCCCGGCGTCGTTCCCGACGGGCGGAACATCTCATTGCCCTGGTAATCGCGATCAAGGTTCCACTGCGCATCAAAATGCTCGGCGACCCGGTGGTCGAGCGCAATGGCATGCTTGCGGATGATCATCTCGGCAATCCGCTCGGCTTTGGCGAGGTAATGCCGCTCGCCGGTCGCCTCGAACGCTGCCATCAAAGCTTCGGTCATGTGCATGTTGGCGTTCTGCCCGCGATAGGGCAGAAGCGTCGACCAGTCCTGGTTGAACTCGTCGCGCATCGTGCCGCTGCTCTCGTCCCAGAACTTGGCGTTGATCACCGCCGTCACATCGGCCAGCATGGCGTCAGCCAGCGGATGCCCGATCAGCTTGGCGCTGGAAGCTGCCAGCAAAACGAAAGCGTGGCCATAGGCCTGCTTGGAGCCATCGGTGATGCCATGGTCATCGGCGCCCCAGCTATAGCCGCCATTGAGGGTGTCGCGATGCCGCTCCCAGATGAACTGCATGCCGTGATCGACGATCTCGCCCGATCCCGGCCGTCCAAGGAGGCTCCCCAACACCGCACAATGCACCATGCGCGTCGTGACATGGATCTGCCGGGACGGATTGGCGCCCCCCAGCGGCTTGCCATCATCATCGAGCTCGAAGAAACCACCAGCCGGATTGATCGAGGCGGCTTCAAAAAAGTCGAACAGGTTGTTGGCCTGCCGCATCAGATACTGCCGGTGAAACGGCCGGTTCTGCCACGGGCTGGAATTGGTGCGGGAAAGCTTGGGCTGCAGGTCGGTCATGGAAAGCTCCTCGCCCGACCTATAGCCACAGCCCTTGGGTGTTGCAATCGCAACGGCCTAGCCCTTGCGGTACCACGCCTCCACCCGCGCCACTTCGTCGGCCGAACCCAGGATCACCGGCACGCGCTGGTGAATGGACGACGGCACGAGCCCGAGAATCCCCTCGCGTCCTACCGTCGAGCGCCCGCCCGCCGCTTCCACGATCATGGCCATGGGATTGGCCTCGTACAGCAGTCGCAGCCGACCGCCTTTGCTCACCGTCTCGCTGTCCAGGGGATAAAGAAAAATGCCGCCGCGCTGGAGGATGCGGTGAATGTCCGCCACCATCGACCCCACCCAGCGCATGTTGTAGCGCTTGCCGGCCGGTCCGGTCTCCCCAGCCACGTTCTCGGCGACATAGCCGCGCGTGGCCGCGTCCCAGAACCGCTCCCGCGCCGTATTGATGGCATATTCGCCGGACGCCGCCGGCACCGAGAGGCCCTCCTGTGTCAGCACGAACGTGCCCGAGCCATCCAGCGTGAAAACGGCAACCGACTGGCCAAAGCACAGAACCAGGCTCGTTGCCGGCCCATAGGCCGCATAGCCTGCCGCCAACTGCGCCGTGCCGGGCTGCAACAGCCCCTTGCTGGCGTCCAGCACCGAAAAGATCGTCCCCACGGTCACATTGACGTCGAGGTTGGACGAGCCATCGAGCGGATCGGTCGCCACAAAGAAGCGCCCTTCGGCGGCAAGGTGCACGGCCTCGTCCAATTCTTCCGAAACCAGAATCGAAACATTGCTGTTTCGGTCCAACTGCTTGAGAACAATGTCATTGGAGATGACATCGAGCGCCTTTTGCGCCTCGCCCTGCACATTGGTTTCGCCGGCCAGCCCGGTTTGCCCGGCAATCGGCGCCTCTCGCAACACGGAAGCGATTTCGGCGCAGGCAAGCGCCATGCTCGCCACAACCGAAGCGAGTTCGCTTTCCACAGGTTGCGCCTTGAGCCAGTCGGGGAGGGAGGTCATGGGTCACTCTTGAATCGGATTGGGACAACCAACTCGCCCTGCCACAGCCAACAAGGCAAGCCCGACTTTGGCAGCAAAGCTATTTCCACATGCTGCGCATCTGCGCGCCGATATCCATGCGCACTGGCGCGGGCGACAGTCCCTCGATAAAGGCCGGCTTGACCGGTGGCCAAAGAATGTCCTCGAACAGCGGCACTATGGCGCGCGGAATAAACCGCGTCCGCTGCGCATAAAGATGCCGATCGCCCCTCTTGGCCTGCTGCGTCACGAAAAAGCGCTGCGGCACAAGAAGGTTCAGCTCATCGCGCGCCCGCGTCATCGCCACATAAAGCAGCCGCCGCTCTTCTTCGAGCTCGTGCGTGGAGCCGGTGCCCAGGTCCGACGGAATGCACCCATCCACGACGTTAAGCACATGCACGGCCCGCCATTCCTGCCCCTTGGCCGAATGGATGGTGGACAGCACCAGATAGTCCTCGTCCAGCAGCGGCACGCCGGACTGGTCGCTCGTGGCATCGGGCGGGTCCAGCGTCAGCTCGGTCAAAAACCGCTCCCGGCTGGGATAACCGGCCGCAATCTGCTCGAGCTGCGCCAGGTCCTCCACCCGAACTGCCGCATCCTCGAAGCGCTGCTCCATCAGCGGCTCATACCAGAGCCGTGCATAGCCAAGGTCGAGCGGCCACGCCGCCTTTTGCCCAGCCAGGCGCCCAACCAGCTCAACCAGTCCCGCCCATCCCTCGGACGCACGCGGCGGCGCCGGTATCTCACCCAAGGCCCAAACCGGGTCCGGTCCGGTCGCCATCGCATCGAGCACCTTGCCGGCTGTGCCCGGTCCCACCCCGGGAAGCAGCTGGAGCACACGAAAGCCAGCCACTCTATCGCGCGGATTCTCTACCCAGCGCAGAATGGACAGCAGGTCTTTGACATGGGCGGCATCCAGAAACTTCAGCCCGCCAAACTTGACGAACGGAATATTCTGCCGCGTCAGCTCGATTTCGAGAGGCCCCGAATGGCTGGAGGTGCGAAACAGCACCGCCTGGCTCTTGAGCGCAATACCGCTTTCGCGAGCGGCGAGCACCTTATGAACCACATAGCGGGCCTGGTCCGCCTCGTCGCGCACGGTCACCAGCAGAGGCTTGGCGTCGGACTGCCGTTCGGTCCACAGGTTCTTGGTGAAGCGCTCGCTGGCCTGCTCGATCACGGCATTGGCCGCTTGGAGGATCGGCTGGGTGGACCGATAATTGCGGTCCAGCGTCACGATATCGGCAGCCGGGCTGAACGATTGGGGAAAGTCGAGAATGTTGCGCACCGTCGCCGCGCGAAACGAATAGATCGACTGCGCGTCGTCGCCGACTACGGTCAGCCCATGGCCCTGCGGCCGCAGGGCAAGCAACACGCGCGATTGCAGCTTGTTGGTGTCCTGGTATTCATCCACCAGCACATGGTCGAACCGCGCGGAGACCGCACCGGCCAGAGCAGGTTCGGCCATCATGCCGGCCCAGTACAGCAGCAGGTCGTCGTAATCGAGCACGTTCTGCCGCTGCTTGGCCTCCACATAAAGCGCAAATAACTGCCGCAGTTCAGCGCTCCACATAGCGCACCAGGGAAAGACCGCCTTCAGCACCCCGTCGAGATCGCCCTGTGAATTGACCACGCGCGAATAGATGGCCAGGCACGTTCCCTTGGTGGGAAACCGGCTCTTGGTCTCGCTCAGGCCCAGCTCGTGCCGAACGAGGTTCATCAGATCCGCCGAGTCTTCGCGGTCGTGAATGGTAAAGGCCGGGTCGATCCCGATCTCGGTGGCATGCTCGCGCAGCAGCCGCGCGCCGATGCCGTGAAAGGTGCCGGACCAATGAAGCGCATCGGTCAGCACGCCTGAACTCTTGCCCAGTACCTGCCCGGCGATCCGCTCAACGCGGCGGCTCATTTCGCCCGCCGCCCGGCGCGAAAACGTCATCAAGAGGATCCGCCGCGGGTCGGCTCCGTTGACCATCAGGTGGGCAACGCGATGCGCCAGCGTATTGGTCTTGCCCGATCCAGCGCCGGCAATTACCAGCAACGGTCCCGGTCTTTCCTGACCCACCCCGTGCTCCACAGCACGCCTTTGTTGGGCATTGAGGCCATCAAGGTAGGAGAGGCTGGCGAGCACGAATCAGGCCTTCTGCGCGGAACAACTCACCACACTATATTCTGGTTTTGTTCGCAATGCTCCGCATCAACCAGCTGTATCAGGCAGCCAGATCAGTGCACCGTCGCGGGCTCCACCACGCTATCGGCCGCGTCGTCATCTTCGCCCAGCTTGGGCCCGGCCCAGAACACGAGATAAAGCAATTCCTCGCCCGAAGCGTCGGTGATCTCGATCGACCGGGGCTGGCGCATGTCGCCACCGGTGCTGGCCGCATGCTCCACGATAGCCTTGGCCAGGGCGGCAGCGTTCAGTTCGGCAGCGTCGAGGTCGGGCAGGTCGCTGCCATCGACATCGCGCACCAGTTCATCGTCGGTCCGGTAATGAAAAAAGAAGCGTGGCATGATGCATCCTCCGGTGGAGAACGACGCCGCATCTCAACGGTTGCTCCGGTCAATCGAGCGGCGTGATGCCACCGTAATGCTGGCGCTGCCAAAGGAGGGGTAATCGATCGGCAAAGGTTTCCGCTTCGATCACGGCGCCTGCGAATAACACATGCGTGCCCGTCTCCATGGAGCCCACGACGCTGCAATCGAGCGCTGTCACCGCGCCCAGCAACATCGGGTGCCCCGAGGGCCACTGGCCCCAGGAGCCGCTTGCAAAACGCTTGTCAGGTTCCACCCGCCCGGCAAAGGCATCTGCGACAGCCGCCTGATCCTCTGCCAGCATGGCCAGGGAGAAGCCGCCGGTGCGGGCGATCACGTCAGCCATCCGGCTCACGATATCCACCGACACCAGGATCGTGGGCGGGTCGGCGGACAGCGACAGCATGGAGGTCACCGTCCGGCCGATCTGCTCGTCGCCCCGCCGTGCCGTCAGCACGCAGACCGTAGAGGCCATGGCCGACATGGCCGCCCGGAACTCGGCATGACCCACCACCGGCTGGCGGAGCGGGTGCAGCCGCATCGTATCGGGCAATTCATGATCGACCATGGAACTGATCACCGGTTAGGCGCCCAGATTGGCTTCGGCAAACTCGTAATTGGCGAGCTTGTCGAGGAAGTTGGAAACATAGTCGGGGCGGCGGTTGCGGAAGTCGACATAATAGCTGTGCTCCCACACATCGAGCCCCAGCAGCGGCTTGCCTTCGCCGGTCGCCAGCGGATTGGAGCCGTTCGGCGTCTTGGTCACCTTGAGCTTGCCGTCCTCGCCCAGCACCAGCCAGGCCCAGCCCGAACCGAACTGCGTGGTGGCTGCGGTCTTGAACTGCTCCTTGAAGGCTTCAACGCTGCCGAAATCGCTCGCGATCTTGCTTTCGAGCTTGCCCGGCAGGGCGCCGCCCTTGGGCGACAAAGCGTTCCAGAAGTGGATGTGATTCCAGTGCTGCCCGGCATTGTTGAACACCGGCTGCAGATCCGCCTTGCCATTGGCAAAGGCGATGATCTCTTCGAGCGACTTGCCTTGAAGGTCTGCGTTCTTTTCCACGAAACCGTTCAGCGCCGTCACATAAGCCTGGTGGTGCTTGTCGTGGTGCAGCTCAAGCGTTTCCTGGCTCATGCCGCGTTCGGCAAGGGCGGCATGCGAATAGGGCAGGGGCGGAAGTTCGAAGGCCATTTGGTCGTCCTTTCAGGCGCAGCTTGCTTTTGCGCTGCACCATGTTAATTTCCAAGCATCAACTTTGAAAACCCCGCCAGCCATTATGTCAACCCTCCATGGGGAAAAGCCCGCCTGGTCACCGCGCAGCTCCGCTGAACGGGTGCTGATGGCGCTCAAGATGCATGGCACGCTTTCCGCCGCCGCCCTGGGCGCGCAGCTGGGCACCACCGGCGAGGCGGCCCGCCAGCAGCTTCTGCGGCTGGCCCAGGAAGGGCTCGTTGTCAGCACCAGCTCCTCCCGCGGCGTCGGCCGCCCCACCCAGTCCTGGGCCCTTTCTCCCGCCGCACAGGCGCGTTTCCCCGACACCCATGCCGCCCTGACCGTTCACCTGCTCGCCATGGTGCGCCAGACCCTGGGCGAAGGCGCGCTTGACACCCTGATCGGCGCCCGCGAAGCCGAAACCCGTGCCGCCTACGAAACAGCTCTCGCCAACCAACTCACCCTGCGCGACAAGGTTGCCGCATTGGCCGCCCTCCGAACCGCCGAAGGCTACATGGCCGAGTGGCGCGAAGAATCCAATGGCACGCTCCTCCTTGTGGAAAACCACTGTCCCATCTGCGCCGCCGCCACCGCCTGCCAGGGCTTTTGCCGCGCCGAGCTCGACGTATTCTCCGCCGTGCTCGGCCCCGATACCCAGGTCCAGCGCGAGGAGCACATCGTCTCCGGCGGCCGGCGCTGCTCCTACAGCATCCGGGCTGGGCAGCGATGAGCGAGAACGCCCGCCCACCCACCGGCACCCGCCACACCCGCATCGGCTGGGAAACCCCTCCCGAGCTCGACGAGACGCTGATCCGCGCCGTTGTCGACCGCTTCTATGCCGATGCGCGCCGCGATCCCGTGATCGGCCCGGTCTTCAACCGCGTCATCGCGCCCGAGGCCTGGCCGCATCATCTCGCGCTGATCACCGACTTCTGGAGCTCCATGCTCCTGGGCACCGGGCGCTATGCCGGGCGGCCCATGCCCAAGCACATGGCCATACCCGAACTCGGCGACGCCCACTTCATGCGCTGGCTCGCCTTGTTCCGCCGCGCTGCCGAAGACCTTTGCCCGCCCCCGATCGCGGCCCTCTTCGTGGAACGCTCCGAGCGCATCGGCAACAGCTTCCGCATGAACATCGCCATGCGCCGCGGCCAGGACATCACCGCTATGGGACCGCTCGAGCGCGAAACCCCGCTCTGGACGCCACCGCGCTAATCTCCCGCATGCTCGTGTTTGAGCACAATTTTCCTTGGCGCATGCTGCAAACGCCACTGCCACCCTTTGTGTCCGCCCCTCGTTCCACTAGGGTGGCGCGCGAAATCGGGGCACGATTGCCCCCTGCGGGAAGAGTTCATGGAAGTTCGGGTTCAAAATGTGCGCAAGGAATTTGACCGCTTCCAGGCGCTGCATGATGTGTCCCTCGACATCAAATCCGGCGAACTCATCGCCCTTCTCGGCCCCTCGGGCTCGGGCAAAACCACGCTGCTGCGCCTGATCGCCGGCCTCGAACGGCCCACGGCGGGCAAGATCTTTTTCGGCGATACCGATGCGTCCGAGAAAACCGTGCAGGAGCGCAATATCGGCTTCGTGTTCCAGCACTATGCCCTGTTCCGGCATATGACGATCCTCGAAAACGTGTCCTTCGGCCTCAAGGTCCGCCCACGCTCCACCCGTCCGCCCACCGGCGAGATTCGCCGCCGCGCTCTGGAGCTGCTCGATCTGGTTCAGCTTGCGGGCCTTGAAAAGCGCTATCCTAGCCAGCTTTCGGGCGGCCAGCGCCAGCGCGTCGCCTTGGCCCGCGCCTTAGCCATCGAACCGGCCGTGCTCCTGCTCGACGAGCCCTTTGGCGCGCTTGACGCCCAGGTGCGCCGCGAGCTGCGCAAGTGGCTGCGCGAGCTCCATGACCGCACCGGCCACACCACGGTGTTCGTCACCCACGACCAGGAAGAAGCGCTCGAGCTCTCCGACCGCCTCTGCGTCATGAGCCAGGGCCGCATCGAGCAGGTCGGCACCCCCGACACCGTTTATGACCAGCCCACGTCGCCCTTCGTCTTCGGCTTTATCGGCGAATCCAGCACGCTCCCGGTGACAATCGAAAACAACGAAGTCTGGGTGGGCGGCCGCGCCATCGGCGTGCCGGCGGGCGACGCCAAGCCCGGCAATGCCCAGCTGTTTTTCCGCCCGCACGACGTCGATCTCATTGAAGGCGATGCGTCTCTGGCCGGCGTCGTTTCTGCCAGCCGGCGCGTTGGCGGCACCCGCCGCGTCGAACTCGACATCGGTGGTGATGGCCACAAGGTGGAGGTTGACCTTCCCTTTGATCATCCCGCCGGCGACCGCACGCGCCTCGCCTTCCGTCCCCGCCGCTGGAAGCTCTTCCCCGCAGCCTAAGCGAGCCTCCGATGAACCAGCCGCTACGCGCCTTCGAAGAACAGTTCGCCCGCTTCACCGATCCATCCGGGGTCGGCAAAGCCCTGCACGATTATGCGCGCACCCTTTTCCCGGCGCATCTGTTCACGCTGACGGCCATCGACATGGCCGCCATGCAGGTGCGCCGCGTTTATTCCAGTCATCCACAAGCATACCCGCTGCTGGGCACCAAGCCCATCGTGCTCGATGACTGGTTCCGCGCCATGCAGACCGAGCGGCGCATCTCGGCCATCAACACCGCCGCCGGAATGGAAGGCGAGTTCCCCGACCTTTCCCTGATCCGCTCACTGGGCTGCAACGCCTCGCTGTCGATTCCCATTATGGCCGGCAACGATCTTCTGGGCACCATCAACGCCCTTGATGCCGAAGGCAGCTACGGGCCTAAAGTTGTGGACCGCGCCGCCGACCTGATCATCCCGGCCACCGCCGTCTTCCTGATCCTGCGCCAGCATTTCAAGCTTTAGGGCCCGCCCACGTATGGTCCCACCCCACAAGCGCTGCCCTCGGGCTTGACCCGAGGGCCACTCGCCACATGGCATGAGCTTGGGAAAGTCCCTCGCGTCATTCACCCGCTCCACAAGATTTCCAGCACAGCCGCTTGCAGCCGGAAAACTTTGGTGGTCGTATGACTGGCATGTCAGTCAGTGCCGTCGCACCATCCTTGCTCTTCTGCCTTTCCTCCGGCACGCATTGAATGGCCACTTACATCCTGCAGCGCCTGGGCATGATGTTGTTGACCCTTTGGGCCATCATCACGCTGACCTTCTTCCTGATGCACGCCGTGCCCGGCGGTCCCTTCGTGTCCGAGCGCATGTTGGCTCCTGAGATCGAGGCAGCGCTCAACAGCAAATATGGCCTCGATCAACCCATCTGGGTGCAATACCTGAACTACCTGCGCGGCATCCTGTTCTTCGATCTCGGTCCGAGCTTCAAATATCCCGGCGTCTCGATCAACACCATGATCGCCGAAGGCCTCCCGGTCACCCTCCAGACGGGCCTGCTGGCCGTGATCGCCGTTGTCGCCGTGGGCGTGCCCATGGGCGTTCTCGCCGCCCTCAACCGCAACAAATGGCCCGACACCACGGTCATGCTGCTCGCCACGATCGGCGTCGCCATTCCGTCCTATGTCATCGCCACGGTGACACTCTATGTTTTCGCTCTGCGGCTGGGCTGGGTGCCCACCTTTGGCCTTGACGATTGGCGCGGCTATATCCTGCCGGTCTTTGCGCTGTCGGGGTTCTGGGTGTCCTTTGTCGCGCGGCTTACCCGCTCGTCGCTGCTCGAAACCTTTGAGCAGGATTACATGACCACCGCCCGCGCCAAAGGGCTGCGCCCCGGCCAGGTCCTGTTCAAGCATGGCCTGCGCAATTCGCTTGTCCCGGTCGTCACGGTGCTTGGCCCCGTCGTCGCCAATCTCATCACCGGCAGCTTTGTGGTCGAACAGATCTTTGCTTTGCCCGGCATCGGCCGCCAGTTCGTTCTGTCCATCACCAATCGCGATTACACCGCCATCATGGGCATCACCATTTTCTACGCCGCCGCCCTCATGGTGATGATCCTTCTGGTCGATCTCCTTTACGCGGTCCTTGATCCGCGCATCAAACTGACCGGCGCTGCCGCATGAGCCATATCGCCCCCGAAATGTGGGAGCCGTTGCCCGCCGGCGAGGGCGCCGCAGTGCGCACCACCCCCAGCCTCACCTATTGGCAGGACGCGCGGCGCCGTCTCTGGCGCAACAAGCCGGCTGTGGTGTCCATCGTCTTCATCGTCCTGCTGATCCTCGCGGCGATCTTCGGGCCGCTATTCAGCCCCTTCAGCTATGCCGACCAGAATCTGAAACTGGCCAACATCCCGCCAGCTTTCGAAACCTATTCGGTGTCGAACGGAGGAGGCGAGGGCACCCGTTTCTTCCTCAACGCATCCAACTTCAACCTCTACGAGGTCGATGCCCAGGGCCATGTGCTTGGGCTGCTGCGTGGCGAACGCAAGGACATGCTCAAGAAGCGGCAAGACTTCGTCTTCGGCGACACCACGATCACGCTGGATTATTCCAGCCTGCCCGCGAGGATCGTCAACGCCGGGGGCGAAACGCTTGCGCCGTCCGGATGGTCGTGGAACCTGACCTACCTGTTCGGCACCGACCAGCTTGGCCGTGACGTCCTCATCCGCCAGCTCTATGGCGCCCGCATCTCGCTCACCGTTGCCTTCGTCGCTACCCTGGTGAACTTCTTCATCGGCATCTTCTATGGCGGCATTTCCGGATACCTTGGTGGCAAGACCGATGCCGTGATGATGCGCATCGTCGAGATCATCTCCACCATCCCGCTGACCCTCTATGTCGTCCTCCTCATGGTGGTGTTTGACTCAGGGCTTTACTCCATCATCATCGCCATCGGCTCGGTCTTCTGGGTCGACATGGCCCGCATCGTGCGCGGTCAGATCCTGTCGCTTAAAAGCCAGGACTATGTCGCAGCCGCCCGCACCATGGGCGCCTCCACGGGCCGGATCCTCACCAAGCACCTCCTGCCCAATTCGGTCGGTCCCATCATCGTCACGCTGACCATGCTGATCCCTTCGGCCATCTTCATCGAAAGCTTCATGAGCTTTATTGGCCTGGGCGTCACGCCGCCCTTGGCTTCCTGGGGTACGCTGACCTCCGAAGCCGTCGAAACCATGCGGGCCTATCCGCACCAGCTGTTTTTCCCGGCGGCCGCTATCTCTCTGACCATGTTCGCCTTCAACTTCCTGGGCGATGGCCTGCGCGACGCGCTCGATCCAAGGTTCCGCAAATGAGCGCCCCTGTGCTTGCCGTTCGCGATCTGCGCACCAGCTTCTTTTCTGAACGCGGTGAGGTCCAGGCGGTCCGCGGCGTCAGCTTCGAGGTTCATCCCGGCGAAATCCTGGGCATCGTCGGGGAGTCCGGCTCGGGCAAATCCATCACCTGCATGTCCGTGCTGCGCCTCCTCAAAGCCACCGGCCGGGTCAAGTCTGGCTCTGTCCACTTCGAGGGGCAGGACCTTCTGGCTCTTGGGCAAGCCGACCTGCGCGACATTCGCGGCAACAAGATCGGCGTGATCTTTCAGGACCCCATGACCTCGCTCAATCCCACGCTTACCGTGGGCGAGCAGGTCATCGAGACCATTCTGCGCCACCGCAAGGCGTCACGGGCCGAGGCCCGCGCCCGGGCCATTGAGCTGTTTGAGCTGGTCCGCATTCCATCGGCAGCCGAACGGCTAGGCAGCTACCCGCATGAATTTTCCGGCGGCATGCGCCAGCGCGTCATGATCGCCATTGCTCTCGCCTGCGATCCCAAGCTCCTGATCGCCGACGAGCCCACCACCGCGCTCGACGTCACCATCCAGCGCCAGATCCTGGGGCTGCTCAAGGACCTCCAGACGCGTCTGGGCATGGCCGTCATCCTCATCACCCATGACC
>CAKTFF010000004.1 GCA_934553185.1 uncultured Devosia sp. | reverse complement strand
ATGCTGCTGCAAAAGAAAATCCGCCGCACCGGCACGATCGAACGCTAGGACCATTCAGAATGGAAGACACTATCCAGGCTGATCCGCTCGTCGATCTTGGCAGCTATATTGTGGGCGCCTTGGGTCATGCGATTATCGGGCACGAAATCGCTTATGGTGACTTGTCGCTGACGGTTGATCGCGAGCAGATCGTCCAGGTCGTCACCTTCCTGCGGGATGATCAGCGATGCCGCTTCATCGCTTTCCTCGATGTTTGCGGCGTCGACTATCCGGCTCGTGAAGAGCGCTTCGACGTCGTCTATCATCTCCTCAGCCCTTACTTGAACCTGCGCGTGCGGGTGAAGCTCTCTACTGATGACACCATGCTGGTACCCAGCATCACCGGCGTGTTCCGTGGGGCAGGGTGGTTCGAGCGCGAAGCCTATGATCTATACGGCATCCTCTTTTCGGGTCACAGCGACCTACGCCGCATCCTGACGGACTACGGTTTTGACGGATATCCGCTGCGCAGGGACTTTCCTGTCTCGGGCTTCGTCGAAGTGCGCTACGACGAAGAGCGCAAACGCGTTGTTTATGAGCCGGTGAAGCTCATGCAGGAATTTAGATCTTTCGACTATTTGTCGCCTTGGGAAGGCACTGACTATGTGCTCCCGGGCGACGAGAAGGCCAAGCAATGACCGTTGAAGCTGAAGTCAGAAACTTCACCATCAATTTTGGACCTGTGCACCCGTCGGCGCACGGCGTGCTGCGGCTGATCCTCGAGCTTGACGGCGAGATTGTCGAGCGCGTGGATCCGCATATCGGGCTGCTGCACCGCGGCACGGAAAAGCTGATCGAGTCCAAGACCTATCTGCAGGCAATTCCTTACTTCGACCGGCTCGACTATGTCGCCCCGATGAACCAGGAACATGCCTTCTGCCTCGCCGTGGAAAAGTTGTTGGATCTGCAAGTGCCGCGCCGCGGGCAGCTCATCCGTGTGCTGTATTGCGAAATCGGCCGGTTACTCGCCCATCTGATGAACGTCACCACTCAAGCGATGGACGTCGGGGCGCTAACACCGCCGCTCTGGGGCTTCGAGCAGCGCGAGCAGCTCATGGTGTTCTATGAGCGTGCTTCTGGCGCGCGCCTCCATGCTGCCTATTTCCGGCCCGGCGGTGTTCATCAGGACCTGCCGCAGGATCTGGTGGATGACATCGAAAAGTTCTGCACCACTTTCTTGGTGGCTCTCGGCGATATCGATCGCCTGCTCACGGAAAACCGTATCTTCAAGCAGCGCAACGTCGATATCGGCGTGGTAGCCTTGGATGACGCATGGAATTGGGGCTTTTCCGGCGTGATGGTGCGCGGCTCCGGCGCTGCCTGGGACCTGCGCAAGGCGCAGCCTTATGAGTGCTATGCCGAGATGGATTTCGACATCCCGGTGGGCAAGAACGGCGATTGCTACGACCGCTATCTTATCCGCATGGAAGAAATGCGTCAGTCGACCCGCATCATGCAGCAGTGCATCGCCAAACTGAACGCTCCGGACGGCAAGGGACCAATATCCTCGCTCGACGGCAAGGTCGTTCCGCCCAAGCGCGGTGAGATGAAGAAGTCGATGGAAGCCTTGATCCACCACTTCAAGCTCTATACCGAAGGCTTCAAGGTGCCGGCGGGCGAAGTCTACGCTGCTGTTGAAGCGCCCAAGGGTGAATTTGGCGTGTTCCTGGTCAGCGATGGCACCAACAAGCCCTATCGCTGCAAGATCCGCGCCCCCGGCTTTGCACATCTGTCCGCCATGGACTTCCTGTGTCGGGGGCACATGCTAGCCGACGTGTCGGCCATTCTTGGCTCGCTCGATATCGTTTTTGGAGAGGTTGATCGCTGATGGTCGCGCGTCGCCTTGCAGATGAGTCGGTGCAACCCGCTCTCTTTGCCTTCAATGCCGAAAACGCTAAATGGGCGGAATGGAAGATCGGGCTTTATCCGGCAGGTCGGCAGCAGTCGGCCGTCATTCCTCTTTTGATGCGGGCTCAGGATCAGGAAGGCTGGGTTAGCCGTGCGATCATTGAGACCGTCGCCAAGATGCTGGGAATGGCCTATATTCGCGTCCTGGAAGTGGCGACCTTTTACACCCAGTTCCTGCTGCAGCCGGTCGGCACAAAGGCCCATATCCAGGTCTGCGGAACGACGCCATGCATGCTGCGTGGCGCGGGTGATCTGCTCGACATCTGCCGCAGCAAGATTCATCCTGAGCCCTTGCATCGCACTGCCGATGGCACAATGAGCTGGGAAGAGGTGGAATGCGCGGGCGCTTGCGTCAATGCGCCGATGGTTACTATCTTCCACGACACCTATGAGGATCTGACGGCCGACCGTTTCGGCGAAATAGTTGACGCCTTTCACGCTGGTCGTGGTGACACCATCAAGCCAGGCCCGCAGATCGACCGTCTTCATTCCGCTCCGCTCGGCGGACGGACTACGCTACTGGAAACGCCGTCGGCAACCCGCGAGAAGTTTGTTCCCCCTGCGCCTCCGGCTGACCCTGCAGCGCCAGCTGCACCCGTCGCTGCGCCGCAACCAGCCACGTCGGCGGCCAAGCCACGCGACGTGACCGAAGAGTCGGCACCGGCCATCAAGGGCACTCCGGCAGAAGCCAAGGTATCTGAGGGTAAGGCGGAAGGCGAGCGCAAGGCCGCGGACCGGGCTGCCCACGCCAATGGCACGCCCAACAATGCCATGCGACCAAATGCAACGGGTGCGGAGAGCGATGCCTCCAAGGTTGATGGCGGCAAGGCTGTCGGCAAGGATTCGGCGGTTTCACCAGCGGCAGACGGCACGAGTTCATCGGTTCCGGAGCGGGCCAGTGTTGTTGCGCCTCAGGCCAACGCCAATGAGGTCAATCCCGTCGCTGAAAAAGGTGGATCACTGCCGCTATTCACGGCGCCCGCAGGAGAGCCTGACGACCTAAAATGGATAACCGGCATCGGTCCGATCCTTGAGCAGCGCTTGAACGCCGTTGGGGTGACCCGCTGGAGCCAGGTCGCGAGTTTCACCTCTGAGGACCGGGCCAAGCTTGAACAGGCGCTGGCGCTCAAAGGGCGGATCGCGCGTGACAATTGGCTTGAACAGGCCGAAGTGCTGGCTCGTGGTGGCACCGAAGAATATACTCGCGTCTTCGGCAAGAAGTCGCGTTAGGAGAGAAAAGCGTGCTCGCTGATAAAGACCGCATTTTCACCAATCTGTATGGCCAGGGCGACTGGACGCTGGAGGGCGCGCGTTCGCGCGGCGCCTGGAGCGGCACCAAGGAGTTCATCGACGCCGGACGTGACTGGATCACCAACGAAGTCAAGGCTTCGGGCCTGCGCGGACGCGGTGGCGCGGGCTTTCCCACGGCGTTGAAGTGGACCTTCATGCCCAAGGTCAGCGATGGGCGCCCGCACTACCTACTTGTTAACGCCGACGAGTCCGAGCCGGGAACCTGCAAGGATCGCGAGATCCTGCGCCATGATCCCCATCACCTGGTGGAAGGCTGCCTTCTGGCTGCCCGCGCCATGGATGCCCATCTGGCATTCATCTATGTGCGCGGCGAGTTCATCCGCGAGCGTCAGCATCTGGAGCGCGCGGTTGAGGAAGCCTACGAAGCGCGTCTCATCGGCAAGGACAATCTCCACGGCTGGGATCTGGACATCATCGTCCATCATGGCGCCGGTGCTTATATTTGCGGCGAAGAGACCGCCTTGATGGAGTCGCTCGAGGGCAAGAAGGGCCAGCCTCGCCTGAAGCCGCCATTTCCGGCGGGCATGGGCGTTTATGGAAACCCAACCACGGTCAACAATGTCGAATCCATTGCTGTTGTCCCGGAGATCCTTCGACGTTCGGGCGCGTGGTTTGCCTCCATTGGCCGCGCAAACAATACCGGCACCAAGCTCATGTGCGTGTCAGGGCATGTAAACCGGCCGGCAACCTTTGAAGAGGCCATGGGCCAGAGCTTCAAGGACATCATTGAAAAGCATTGCGGCGGCATCCGCGGCGGCTGGGACAATCTGCTTGCGGTCATCCCTGGTGGATCCTCCGTGCCGTGCGTGCCGGGGGCAAAAATTCAGGACGCCATCGTTGATTTCGATGGCCTGCGCGAAGTCGGCTCCTCCATGGGCACGGCGGCCATCATTGTGATGGACAAGTCCACCGATATCATCAAGGCCATTTGGCGCCTGTCAGCATTTTACAAGCATGAAAGCTGCGGCCAGTGCACGCCGTGCCGCGAGGGCACCGGCTGGATGATGCGGGTCATGGAACGCATGGTTGAAGGCCGTGCCCAGAAGCGCGAAATCGACATGCTGTTTGAGGTGACCAAGCAGATCGAAGGTCACACTATCTGCGCCCTTGGTGACGCAGCGGCCTGGCCGATCCAGGGCCTTATCCGCAATTTCCGCCACGTCATCGAAGAGCGGATCGACCAGTACACATATTCGTCCACCTCTGACGGCGCCGTGCCGTCGATTGCGGCGGAGTAAAACAATGGCTTCCATCAAGGTCGACGGACAACTCGTCGACGTTCCGGATTACTACACGCTGATGCAGGCTGCCGAAGCAGCCGGCGCCGAAATCCCGCGCTTCTGCTATCACGAGCGTTTGTCGGTCGCCGGCAACTGCCGCATGTGCTTGGTCGAAGTCAAAGGCGGCCCACCAAAGCCGCAGGCTTCTTGCGCAATGTCGGTCAAGGACCTGCGTCCTGGCCCGAACGGCGAACCGCCCGAGATGTTCACCAACACGCCCATGGTCAAGAAGGCCCGCGAAGGCGTGATGGAGTTCCTGCTGATCAACCATCCGCTAGACTGCCCGATTTGCGATCAGGGTGGCGAGTGCGATCTGCAGGATCAAGCCATGGCCTATGGAGTGGACAAGAACCGCTTTGCCGAAAACAAGCGGGCTGTCGAAGACAAGTATATCGGCCCGCTGGTGAAGACCTCGATGAACCGCTGCATCCACTGCACCCGGTGCGTCCGCTTCACCACCGAAGTCGCCGGCATATCCGAAATGGGTCTGCTGGGTCGCGGCGAAGACGCTGAGATCACCACCTATCTCGAGCAGGCGCTTACCAGCGAGTTGCAGGGCAATGTCATCGACCTGTGCCCTGTCGGCGCGCTGACCAGCAAGCCATACGCTTTCAACGCCCGTCCTTGGGAACTAACCAAGACAGAATCCATCGACGTCATGGACGCTGTTGGCTCCAACATTCGCGTCGATAGCCGCGGCCGCGAAGTGATGCGCATTCTGCCGCGCATCAACGAAGACATCAACGAAGAGTGGATTTCGGACAAGACGCGCTTCGTTTGGGACGGGCTCAAGAGCCAGCGCCTCGATCGGCCCTATGTTCGCAAGAATGGCAAGCTGCAGGGCACCAGCTGGGACGAAGCTTTCGCTGTTGTTGCCGCGCGCATGAAGCAGGCGGGCAACCGTATTGGCGCCATCGCCGGCGACCTGGCTGCGGTCGAAGAAATGTTTGCCCTTAAGGCTCTGCTTGGCTCACTCGGATCTGGAATGACCGATGTGCGTCCCGCAATGTCGGGCATCGATCCCTCCATGCCGCGCTCGGCCTACCTGTTCAATCCCACCATCGCCGGGATCGAACAGGCCGATGCCATCCTGATCATTGGCGCGAACCCGCGTAAAGAAGCGTCCTTGATCAACGCTCGCATCCGCAAGACCTGGCGCGGCACGGGTCTGCCTATTGCCGTGATCGGCGAACGGGCTGATCTGACCTATGACTATGCTTATCTTGGAGAGGGCTTTGAGTCCCTCGCGGATCTGGCCGCAGGTAAGGGCTCCTTTGCCGAAGTGCTGGCCAACGCCAAGCATCCGCTGATCATTGTCGGCGAAGGTGCGGTTTCCCACGTCACCCTTGGCAAGCAGGTGGGTCGCGACACCATCGCGCTTGCGGCGAAGCTTGCCTCCGGCGCCAATGTCGAAGCGGGCTGGAACGGCTTTGCGCTGCTGCACAATGCGGCAAGTCGCGTGGGTGGCCTCGACATCGGTTTCGTTCCGCACAACGGCGGCGTCTGTTCGGCCGATCAGATCGGCCTGGCTGCCAAGGGCGAACTCGACGTGCTGTTCCTCCTTGGTGCCGACGAGTATGACATGTCTGCCATGGGCAACGCCTTTGTGGTGTACATCGGCAGCCATGGCGATGCCGGTGCCCATCGTGCCGACGTCATCCTGCCAGGCGCAACCTACACCGAAAAGTCGGGCACATACGTCAACACCGAAGGCCGGGTTCAGGTCACGAGCCGCTCCGTGTTTCCGCCCGGCGACGCCAAGGAAGACTGGGCGATCATCCGCGCGCTTTCGGGAGTCGTAAGCAAGCCGCTGCCGTTCAACTCGCTTCAGCAGTTGCGTTCTGCGATTTACGCGCAGTTTCCTCATCTTGCCCGCATCGACCAGATCGCCTCCGGCAACGCTGCGGATATTGCAAGCCTGTCGCAGGCATCGGTTAGAACCACTTCTGCCCGTTTTGGCTCGGCTATCAGTGATTTCTACCTCAGCAATCCCATTGCACGTGCTTCAGCTGTAATGGGCGAGTGTGCCGCCATGGCAACCGGCCTGCGCCAGGCAGCGGAGTAGGGGAGCCCAATGGACTTTATCAACTCCGCCGCAGACTACCTGTTCGGCATCCCGATCCTGGGCTTGGGCGTACAGGTTGGATTGATCTACAAGGCTTTGCTGCTGCTTGTCGGGCTGCTGATCTTTACGGCGTTTATCCTGCTTGCCGACCGCAAAATCTGGGCCGCCGTGCAGCTTCGCCGCGGTCCCAACGTCGTCGGACCATTCGGCCTTCTGCAAAGCTTTGCCGACTTGCTCAAGTTCGCGCTCAAGGAAGCCGTCATCCCCGGCGGCGCCGACAAGGTGCTGTTCCTTCTGGCGCCTTTGATCACCGCGACGCTTGCCTTGGCGGGCTGGGCGGTTATCCCGGTCGATGCTGGTCTGGCCATTGCCAACGTCAACCTGGGCATCCTCTACCTTCTGGCGATCTCCTCGCTCGGCGTTTATGGCGTGATCATCGGCGGGTGGGCATCCAACTCCAAATACCCGTTCCTTGGCTCACTCCGATCCGCAGCGCAGATGGTGTCCTACGAGGTCTCCATTGGTCTCGTGATCATCACCGTGCTTCTGTGCGTCGGGTCGCTCAATCTCAGCGAGATCGTTCTTGCGCAGCAGAATATGGGCTTGGCGCATACTTTGGGCGTGCCGTGGCTGAGCTTCCTCAACTGGTTCTGGCTGCCGCTCTTCCCCATGTTCGTGGTGTTCTACGTTTCGGCTCTGGCTGAGACCAACCGTCCACCATTCGACCTAGTTGAAGGGGAATCTGAGCTTGTCGCGGGCTTCATGACCGAGTATTCGGCTACACCATACCTGCTATTCATGCTGGGCGAGTACATCTCCATCCTCCTGATGTGCGCGATGACCACCATCCTCTTCCTGGGTGGATGGGCCTCGCCGATCGATCTGCCGCCCTTTACCTGGATCCCGGGTCTTGTGTGGTTTTTCATCAAGCTCAGCCTGGTATTCTTCATGATCGCCATGGCCAAGGCTATCGTGCCCCGCTACCGCTATGACCAACTCATGCGCATTGGCTGGAAGCTGTTCCTGCCCTTGTCGCTGTTCATGGTCGTCATTGTTGCTTTCGTGCTTCAGCTTACCGGCTGGGGCTGGCATGGAGGGATGGCCTGATGCGCGCCACCCAGTTCGTCAATACGCTTCTGCTCACCGAATTGGTGAAGGCCTTCGGTTTGACCATGAAGTACTTCTTCAAGCCCAAGCCGACCATCGCTTACCCGTTCGAAAAGATGCATTACAGCCCTCGCTTCCGCGGTGAGCATGCCCTGCGTCGCTACCCCAATGGGGAAGAACGCTGCATTGCCTGTAAGCTCTGCGAAGCCGTGTGCCCGGCTCAGGCCATTACCATTGAAGCTGGGCCGCGCCAGAACGACGGTACCCGCCGTACCGTTCGCTATGACCTAGACATGGTGAAGTGCATCTATTGCGGCTTCTGCCAGGAAGCCTGCCCAGTCGACGCTATTGTCGAGGGACCGAACTTCGAATTCGCGACAGAAACGCGTGAAGAGCTCTACTTTTCCAAGGAGAGGCTCCTCGCCAACGGCGACCGGTGGGAGCGAGAAATCGCTGCCAATCTTGGCGCTGACGCGCCGTACCGCTGAGAGGGAAGAGCATGACCCTTCCTTTATTCTTCTTCTACCTGTTTGCGGCGGTCGCTGTTTTCTCGGCCGTCATGGTGATCTCGGCGCGCAATCCCGTGCATGCCGTGCTGTTCCTTATCCTTGCGTTCTTCAACGCAGCGGGGCTTTTCATGCTGGCGGGAGCCGAATTTCTGGCGCTGCTGCTCGTGGTTGTCTATGTCGGCGCCGTTGCGGTGCTCTTCCTGTTTGTCGTGATGATGCTGGACGTGGACTTCACCTCCATGCGTCAAGGCTTTCTCCAGTACGCGCCGGTGGGCGTGGTCGTGGGGCTCGTTCTGCTGCTCGAACTGCTACTGCTCGCGGGAAGCTTTGTGGTGTCGCCGGAAGCGGCGGGGGGATCGGCCGTTCCGTTGAACGACGCTGTTGATAACATGACAGCCATCGGTCTCGTGCTGTACACGCGTTACGTTTTCCTGTTCCAGGGTGCGGCAGCTGTGTTGCTGGTCGCCATGATCGGCGCCATCGTGCTGACACTGCGGCACAAGGGCACTGTCAAACGGCAGAACCCGGTCGACCAAGTCGCCCGGCGGGCAGAGGAAACGCTGCAGGTCGTCAAGGTCAAGAGCGGGCAAGGGTTGTAGGAGACACAAATGGGCTTGGGTATCGGGCTCGGTCACTACCTGACCGTAGCAGCAATCCTGTTCACGCTCGGCGTGTTCGGCATCTTCATCAACCGCAAGAACGTCATCGTTATCCTGATGTCGGTCGAGTTGATCCTTCTGGCCGTGAACCTCAACCTTGTGGCCTTCAGCGCCGTGCTGAACGACCTGCAGGGGCAGATTTTCGCGCTGCTCATTCTCACTGTCGCGGCCGCAGAGGCCGCGATTGGTCTCGCCATCCTCGTCATTTTCTACCGCAACCGTGGCTCCATCGCGGTTGAGGACATCAGCAGCTTGAAGGGCTAAGCCACCGCTATGATCCAGGCGATTGTTTTCCTGCCCCTCATCGGCGCTCTGATCGCCGGGCTGCTCGGACGCACCATTGGCCACCGCCCGAGCGAGTACATCACCACAGGCCTCCTGATCATCGCCGCGGTGCTGAGCTGGGTTGTGTTCATCCCCGTTGCCTTTGGCGACGGTCTGGCCGGAGCAGTGACCGATGGGCATGCTGCCGTGGTCAAGGTCGAGGTCATGCGCTGGATCCAAGTCGGCGACATGGACCTGCGCTGGGTTCTGCGCGTTGATACGCTGACGGCCATCATGCTGGTTGTGGTCAACACCGTCTCGAGCCTGGTTCACCTTTATTCCATCGGCTACATGGAAGAAGACCCGCATCGCTCGCGCTTCTTTGCTTACCTGTCGCTTTTTACCTTCGCCATGCTGATGCTGGTGACGGCGGACAACTTCCTCCAGATGTTCTTCGGCTGGGAAGGGGTGGGCCTCGCGTCTTACCTGCTGATCGGCTTCTGGTACACGCGTCCATCCGCCACCGCTGCTGCGATGAAGGCTTTCATCGTCAACCGTGTAGGCGACTTCGGCTTCGCCCTTGGCATTTTCGGCGCCTTCATGGTTCTGGGCGAGATCAACTTTGACCCTGCCTTCCAGGCGGCTGAGGAACTGGCATCGACCGGCCTTCCGATCATGCCATTCCTCGGCTGGCAGCTCGACGCTATGACGGTGATCTGCCTCCTGCTGTTCATGGGCGCCATGGGCAAGTCGGCGCAGTTCCTCCTGCACACCTGGCTGCCCGACGCCATGGAAGGACCAACCCCGGTGTCGGCACTGATCCACGCCGCGACCATGGTCACCGCCGGTGTCTTCATGGTGGCGAGGCTCTCGCCCATCTTCGAGACCTCGCCCTTTGCCCTGACGGTTGTCATGATCATCGGCGCGATCACCGCCTTCTTTGCGGCGACTGTTGGCTTGGTGCAAAACGACATCAAGCGCGTCATCGCCTATTCGACCTGTTCGCAGCTCGGCTACATGTTCGTGGCTTTGGGGGCAGGGGCTTATTCCGCGGGTGTGTTCCACCTGTTCACCCACGCCTTCTTTAAGGCTCTGCTGTTCCTGGGCGCCGGCGCGGTGATCCACGCCATGCATCATGAGCAGGACATGCGCAACATGGGCGGGCTCCGCAAGAAGATACCAATCACCTATGCGATGATGCTGATTGGCACTCTGGCCCTGACAGGCGTTGGTATTCCTGGAACGGAGTGGTTCGGCTTTGCCGGCTTCTTCTCCAAGGACTCGATCATCGAAGCCGCTTACGCCTTTGGCGGCAATACAGGCATGTTCGCCTTCTGGCTCCTGGTTGTGGCGGCGCTTTTCACCAGCTTCTATTCCTGGCGCCTGATCCATCTGACCTTCCATGGCTCGCCGCGCGACGCACAGCATAGCCACACAGCGCATCCCGACCCGGCACATGCCGACGCCGAGACGCATCATGAGCCGATCGACGACAGCAATGCCGATGGTCATGCGGCCGCAGCCCACGATCATGCTCACGGGCATGGCTCCGCTTATGACCATGCTCACGAGTCGCCCAATGTCATGCTGGTGCCGCTCTATGTGCTGGCTGTCGGCGCGGTATTGGCCGGCGCGGTGTTCTACGGCATGTTCTTTCATGATGTGGAGCACATCGAACACTTCTTTGCCGGAGCCATCGTTGTTGACCACGAGATCATCGAGGCAGCGCACCATGTTCCGCTCTGGGTTAAGTGGAGCGCTACGATCTCCATGATCATCGGCTTCGTAGCCGCCTGGTTCATGTATATTCGCGAGCCGCAGGTTCCTCGCAACCTAGCCGCAGCGAACCCCGGCCTCTACAATTTCCTGCTCAACAAGTGGTACTTCGACGAACTGTACAACACGATCTTCGTCAATCCCGCGCTTTGGGTCGGCCGAGCCTTCTGGCATGGCTTTGATGATTGGCTGATCAATGAACGGTTGACGGAAGGCCTGGGACGCAGGGTGCAGAATGTGACCTCCTGGGTGACGCGGCTCCAGTCGGGCTATGTCTACCATTATGCCTTCGCCATGCTGATTGGCATTGCGGCGCTCCTGACCTGGGCCATCACGGCCGGTGGACTGATCTGATGACCTTCACCAACTCCATTCTTACAGTCCTCACCTGGCTTCCCTTTGTGGGCGCCATCGTGCTGTTGTTCACACCACGTACATCAGTGCATGCGATCCCCTGGTTAGCCTTTGCCGTCACGCTGATCGTGCTCGCCCTGTCGCTGGCCATGTGGCAGAGCTTTGACCCGACCAATGCTGGCTTCCAGTTCGTGGTCAACTATGCCTGGATCGGCGACACGATCGGGTACCGCGTCGGTGTTGATGGCATCTCGGTGCTCTTCGTCGTCCTGACCGCGCTGCTCATGCCCTTCGCCATCTTGGCAAGCTGGGAGTCAATCGAGACACGGATGAAGGAATACATGATCGTATTCCTGATCCTTGAAACACTGATGATCGGCGTGTTCACCACGCTTGATCTGGCCATGTTCTATGTCTTCTTCGAAGGCACCTTGCTGCCGATGTTCCTGATCATCGGCATTTGGGGTGGCTCGGCGCGCATCCAGGCGAGCTACAAGTTTTTCTTCTACACCTTCGTCGGATCCGTGCTGATGTTGCTGGCCATCATGGCCATGTACTGGAACGCTGGCACGACCGACATTTCTCGTCTTCTGACTCATGACTTCCCGCTTTCCTGGCAGCCTTGGCTCTGGTGGGCGTTCTTCACCTCGCTTGCCGTCAAGATGCCGATGTGGCCGCTGCATCGCTGGCTGCCGGAGGCACACGTTCAGGCGCCGACTGCCGGTTCAGTGATCCTGGCTGCCATCCTCCTTAAGCTGGGCGGCTACGGCTTCCTCCGCTTCAGCCTTCCCATGTTCCCCGATGCGTCAGCCCAGTTCGCCAATATCGTCTTCTTCCTCTCGGTTGCCGCGATCATCGTGACCTCGCTGGTGGCGCTGGTTCAGACCGATATGAAAAAGCTGATCGCCTACTCATCGGTCGCCCATATGGGTTTTGTCACCATGGGCATCTTCGCCGGCAACGCGCTGGGCATCCAGGGCGCCATGTTCCAGATGCTGTCGCATGGCATTGTCTCCGGTGCGTTGTTCCTCTGCGTGGGGGTGATCTACGATCGGCTGCATACACGTGAGATCGCTGCCTATGGCGGCCTTGTTGAACGCATGCCGCGCTACGCCGTAGCCTTCTTGGTCTTCACCATGGCCAATGTTGGTCTTCCCGGCACATCGGGCTTCGTGGGCGAGTTCCTCACCATGATGGGTGTGTTTCAGGTCAACACCTGGGTCGGCTTTGGCGCGGCATTCGGCGTCATCCTGTCTGCCGGCTATGCGCTTTGGCTTTATCGCCGGGTGATCTTTGGTGCTTTGACCAAGGACAGCCTTAGGGGGATGCTCGATCTGGACCTGCGCGAGAAGGTGATCCTCTATCCCTTGATCGTTTTGACCATCGTGTTCGGCTTCTATCCGGCCCCGATCCTCGACACCACTGCTGCTGCCGTCGACAACCTTGTGTCCCATTACGCGACCTCGGTCGGGCTTGATCCAGCGGTGTCCCTGGCAGAAGCCCAGGCGACTCTGGCACATGCCGAGCCGCTCGCCGCCGATGCATCGGCTCCCGTAGAGCCGGCAGCTCACTAGGAGAATGTTCGTGAACTCTGACGTCCTCGATTTCGCGAGCATGGCTCCCGCCTATCCAGAAATGCTTTTGGCGGTTGGCGCCATTGTCCTTCTCCTGGTGGGGGTCGCCATCAACAAGGAACGCGCAGCACTTGTGACCTATGGTGCAGTTGTCCTGCTCATTGCGGTCGCAGCTCTGATCCTGTTCGCGCCGGCGGAAGGCGTGCTGTTCAACGGCGTCTTCATCGCTGACAGCTTCGGCCGCTTCATGAAGGTGCTGGTGCTCGGGGGCTCCGCCTTCTCGCTGCTGCTTGCTGTGCCCAGCGCCGAACACAACGGAACCCACAAATACGAATATGCCATCCTGATCCTGCTTGCGACGCTAGGGATGATGGCCATGGTGTCGGCCAACGACCTGATGAGCCTCTACGTCGGTCTCGAGTTGCAGTCATTGGCGCTCTACGTGCTGGCTGCCATCAAGCGCGATGACGGCAAGGCGACGGAAGCCGGGCTGAAATACTTCGTGCTGGGCTCGCTGTCGTCCGGCATCCTCCTCTACGGCGCGTCGCTGATCTATGGCTTCACCGGCCATACCAATCTGCAGGAAATCGTTCTGGCTGTTGCCAGCGAAGGCCGCTCAATCGGCTTGATTTTCGGTCTGGTGTTCCTTCTCGCCGGCGTCGCCTTTAAGATCTCCGCCGTACCGTTCCACATGTGGACGCCCGACGTTTATGAAGGAGCCCCGACGCCCGTGACCGCCTTCTTCGCCATGGGGCCAAAGGTGGCCGCTATGGCGATCATGGTCCGCCTCGTGATGGATGCCTTTCAGGGCATCACCCAGGATTGGCAGCAGATCGTCATTTTCCTGTCCATTGCCTCCATGGTCCTCGCAGCTTTTGCCGCGATTGGGCAGCGGTCGATCAAGCGTCTGATTGCTTACTCCTCCATCGGCCATGTCGGCTTTGCGCTTGTCGGGCTTTCCTCCGGCACCCAGGTCGGCGTTGAGGGCGTCGCCATCTACATGGCCATCTATGTGGCGATGACGGTTGGTCTCTTCGCCTGCGTGCTCTCCCTGCGGACAGAAACCGGCTTTGTGGAAAACATCGAAGACCTCCGGGGGGCGGCACAAACCCGGCCATTTGTGGCCGCCGTCATGGCGATCCTCATGTTCTCGTTGATTGGCATGCCTCCGCTGGCTGGCTTCTTTGCCAAGTGGCACGCCTTCCTGGCCGCCATCGATGCACAACTTTACCTGCTGGCGGTCATCGGCGTCCTGGCCTCGGCGGTTAGCGCCTTTTACTATTTGCGCGTCGTCAAGGTGATGTATTTCGACGAGCCTGTCGCCAAGTTCGCCGCGGTTCCGGCCGAGCTTAATATCATCATGGGTGTGAGCGGGTTCCTGATCATTACCTACTACTTCACTGTCGGCAGCCCGCTTGCCGCTTTTGCCCATACTGCCGCTGGAAGCCTGTTCTAGGTGACCAGCTTCGCCCTTGGAGCCACAGCGCGCGCTGCCGGATACCGGTTGCGCGGCTTTGACAGCGTGGGCTCCACCAATGCTGAGGCGCTGCAGGCAGCCACGGCCGGTGACCCCGGCGGTATCTGGTTTGCGGCACGGCAGCAAACCCAAGGTCGCGGCCGCCGCGGCCGGCCTTGGGAAAGCACCAGCGGCAATCTTGCCGCTACGCTCTTGATCATCCCCGATGCTGACCCGAGCTTATTAGCGACACTGGGTTTTGTTGCCGGGGTGGCTCTAAGCCGCGCCCTTTCAACAATCCTTCCATCTGGCATGGTGCGGCAATCTGCGTTCAACGAGGATGGGCGGTCCTGGCGGATCGCGCTCAAATGGCCCAATGACGTACTGGCGGATGGGGCCAAGCTCGCTGGCATCCTTCTGGAAAGCGTAAGAGCGGCTGATGGGCGTCAGGCCATTGGTGTAGGCCTTGGGGTAAACGTGGTTGCTGCACCCAGCGGTTTGCCTTACCCCGCTACAAGCCTGGCTGATCTTGCCTGTCACACGACCGCAGAAGCGGTGTTCGAAGCCTTGAGCGACGCCTGGGTTGAGGCGTTCCGCTTGTGGGATGATGGGCGCGGCACCCAAGTCGTTTTGGCTGAATGGCGCGACGCGGCAGCGGGGCTGGGGGAACCTGTTTCGGTTGCCCAGGATGGCGATCTGGTGCAGGGCACATTCGAGACCATCGACGACGCGGGACGATTGATCGTCCGGGTCAATGACAACAGTCGCATCGCCATTACCGCGGGCGACGTACATTTTGGGGCAACGGCCAGCGCCCGAAGCTGACCACAACTCGCGCAGGCGACCGGCGACCAATGATCGATCCGGCGTTGCGCTTCAAAGGAATGAACTTATCAATGGCTAAAAACCAACGGGATGAACTCGTCTTCGTGCCACTGGGCGGCGTCGGCGAGATCGGCATGAACATGGGTGCCTATGGCTTTGGCCCTGAGCGCTCGCGCAAGTGGATCGTGGTTGATTGCGGCGTGACCTTCGGCGGGCCCGACCTGCCCGGGATCGAACTGATCATGGCCAATCCCGAATTTCTGGAAGAACGTGCCGACGATGTCCTCGCGCTGATCCTTACCCATTCCCACGAAGATCACTACGGCGCCGTACTCGATCTTTGGCCCGGCTTTGAAAAGCCGGTCTTCTGCACGCCGTTCACTGCGGCAATGCTCGCTGCCAAGCGGGCAGGAGATGGCATTGTGGAAAATGTCGATGTTACCATCATGCGGCCGGGTAAGCCGTTCGAGGTTGGTCCCTTCACCATTGAGGCCATCAACGTCGCCCATTCGATCCCCGAGTCAAATGCGTTGCTGATCTCGACGCCAGTCGGCCGTGTGCTGCATACCGGCGACTGGAAGCTTGATCCTGCTCCGGTTGGCAATGCACCCACCGACATCGCGCGCATGCAGCAGATCGGGGAAGATCGCTCGACCCCACTGGCACTGGTGTGCGATTCCACAAACGCGCTCAAGGATGGTGAAAGCCCCAGCGAAGCCGAAGTGGCTGCAAACCTGGCGACCCTTATTGCGCAGGCGCCCAACCGCGTTGCGGTGACCACCTTTGCCTCCAATGTCGGCCGGGTCATCTCCATTGTCCGTGCTGCCGAACAGGCCGGGCGTCAGGTCGTGATGTCGGGGCGGTCGTTGCACCGCATCACCGGCATCGCCCGCGAACTCGGCATGCTTGAAGGTCTGCCGCCACTGCTTGACCAGGACGCCTACAAGACCTTGGCACGCGACAAGATCGTCTTGATCTGCACCGGCTCACAGGGCGAAGCGCGCGCCGCCATCGCTCGGATCGCGCGCGGCGAGCACCCGGTGATCGACCTCAATGCCGGCGATCGCATGATCTTCTCGTCCTGGGCCATTCCCGGTAACGAGCGCGAAGTGATCGACATCCAGAACCTGCTGATCGACAAGGGTGTCGAAGTGATCACCCAAAGTGACGCTCTGGTCCACGTCACCGGCCATCCACGCCGCGAGGAACTGCGTCGGCTCTACGACTGGGTGAAGCCGGAAGTGCTGGTGCCCGTCCATGGCGAAGCTGTTCATCTCGAGGCCCATGCCAAGCTCGGCCGCGAGGCGGGCATTCCGACCGTCTGCGAAGCGCGCAATGGCGACATGGTCCGGCTCTTTCCCGAGCCCTTGGCCTTTCCGGCCGAGGTGCGTACCGGCGAGCTATACCTTGATGGCCTGGTGCTCTGCACACCGGAGGAGTCGGGCGTCAAGGGACGGCGCCGGCTCTCCTTTGGTGGCCATGTGGTGGTCAGCCTTGCCGTCAATGGCAATGGGCAAATCGTTTCCGGCCCGGATCTCGTGATCGAAGGTCTGCCGGAAACCGAGGACGAGTCGCTCAGCGATCTGGTTGAAGACACGGTGAGCGGCGTTCTCAAATCCATGCCACCTAAGCGCCGGAGTGACACCGAGGTGCTCAACTCAGCGCTGTTCAAGGCCATCCGCAACGAAGTCAACGCCTATTGGGGCCGCAAACCGAACGTGTCGGTCTTCGTCCACCGGGTGTAGCGGCGACTTGCCACAAGCGGAAACGCTGTCGAGAAGGGTGTTCTGGCTCTAGGATGGAGCCAGAACGAAAGGGGAAGAGCTCATGCAGTTCGGCTCATTTATTGCGGTTTTCCTTGTTGTCTGGTGGCTGAGCTTTATTGCTGTCTTGCCGATCGGCAATCGCAGCCAGCACGAAGTCGGTGCAATAACGGCCGGAACCGAGCCGGGTGCCCCGGCTGCACCGAGGCTACTGTTCCGCGCAGCCGTCGCCACCCTTGTCTCGGCTGTTGCGTGTGCCTTGCTGTTCTGGGGTCTGAGCAACGAGACGTTGCACCAATATTGGAACCGATAGGATCCCGGCGTCGCGCGTCGCCGGCTCTCGACCGATCACCAATACAAACAAAAAAGCGGGGCTCGAGGCCCCGCTGAATTTGAGTTTGTTCGACAATACGCCGGTCTTAGGCACGCTATACAGCGGCAGCCGACGCTCCTCCCTAGACGCTGTCGACGTCCAGCGGTTGAGACCGCCTGTGCTTTATTGTCACAATCTCTAACAATAGATTTCCGCCCTGTCACGTAGAATCTGCATGGCTTCCATGCTTGCATCGGATGGACGAACAGGTTTTACGTGGGCATCAACAAGACCCGCGAGTCCACGGTTGTTTTCGGAGTTCACATGCGCCTGTCACGCTACTTTCTGCCTGTGCTGCGCGATGTTCCCAAGGAAGCCGAGATCGTTTCTCATCGCTTGATGCTGCGCGCCGGCATGATCCGCCAGCAGGCCTCCGGGCTCTATTCCTGGCTGCCGCTGGGCTACAAGGTGCTGATGAAGGTTCAGCGCATCATCGAAGAAGAGCAGGACCGCGCCGGGGCCATCCAATTGCTGATGCCCACCATCCAGTCCGCCGATCTCTGGCGCGAATCGGGCCGCTACGATGCCTATGGCAAAGAAATGCTGCGCATCGAGGATCGCCATGAGCGCGAGTTCCTCTATGGTCCGACCAACGAGGAGATGATCACCGACATCTTCCGCACCTATGTCAAATCCTACAAGGACCTGCCGCTCAATCTCTACCACCTTCAGTGGAAGTTCCGCGACGAAGTGCGCCCGCGTTTCGGCACCATGCGCTCGCGTGAGTTCCTGATGAAGGACGGCTACTCGTTCGACCTGACCAAGGAAGACGCGGTCAAGGCCTATGAGCGTGTCTTCGCCTCCTATCTGCGCACCTATGCCCGAATGGGCCTGACGGCCATTCCGATGCGCGCCGATACCGGCCCAATTGGCGGCGATCTAAGCCATGAGTGGATCGTCCTGGCCGAGACCGGCGAAAGTGCAGTCTTCTGCGATCGGCGTTTGCTGGAAAAGCAGATACCGGGGCCAGATACCGACTTCCGGGGGGACCTCAAGCCCATGTTCGAGGACTGGACCTCGCTCTATGCCGCGACCGAAGAAATGGTCGACATGGCCGAGTTCGAGTCGGCAGTACCCGAAGAATATCGCGTTTCAGCACGCGGCATCGAAGTCGGCCATATTTTCTACTTCGGCACCAAGTATTCCGAGCCCATGAAGGCGACGGTCACTGGGCCCGACGGCAAGGAAATCACTGTGCATATGGGCTCCTACGGCATCGGCCCGACCCGGCTTGTGCCCGCGCTGATCGAGGCCTTCCACGACGAGTCAGGCATTGTCTGGCCCGTCAGCGTTGCCCCGTTCGAAGCGGTGCTGATCAACCTCAAGGCTGGCCACGGCGAGGTGGATGCTGCGTGCGAAGCGCTTTATGGCGACCTCGCTGCAGCGGGTATCGACATGCTTTACGACGATCGTGACCAGGGCGCCGGCGCCAAGTTCACCACGGCAGACCTAATCGGCATTCCCTACCAGATCATCGTGGGCCCGCGCGGCCTCGCCAGCGGCGAAGCCGAGATCAAGCATAGGAAGACCGGCGAACGGGAAACCCTGCCGATCAAGGATGCTATCGCCCGCCTCAAGAGCCTGATCGAACCGCAACGAAAGACCGACATTTGACCGACGCGGCGCCGCCTCTGCTGAACAAGGGCACGCGCGCCTTTTCGCGCTTTGAATGGACGATCGCCGGCCGCTATCTCCGCGCGCGGCGCAAGGAGGCCTTCATCTCGGTGATTGCCAGCCTGACCATGGTCGGGGTGGCGATTGGGGTGGCGACCCTGATCGTCGTCATGTCCGTCATGAACGGTTTCCGCGAGGAGCTCCTCGTCAAGATCCTCGGCCTCAATGGCCACTTCACCGCCTTTCCCATCGAACGCGAGTTCACCGACTACAAGGAAACCGTCGCGGCGCTGGAGCAGGTCGATGGCGTGAGCTTTGCCGTCTACTTCGTTGAAGGACAGGTGCTTGCATCAGGGCAGGGGAGTTCCACGGGCGCTTCTGTGCGCGGCATGGACGAGGAGAACCTGCGCAAGCTGGAACTCCTCTATAACAGCGCTGATCAAGGCGGCTGGGACGAATGGGACCAAGGCAATGGCGTAGCGATCGGCTATCGGCTGGCTCAAACCCTTGGTGTGTCGCTCGGAGACCAGATCCAGCTGATTAATCCCGAAGGGGCGATGACGCCTTTCGGCTCGACACCACAGATCAAATCCTACCCGGTCAACGTCATCTTCGACCTGGGCATGGTGGAGTTCGATAGCCTCTTCATCTACATGCCGCTTGAGCCAGCTCAGCAATACTTCCAAATGTTCGAAGAGGTGCTGAAGCCGGGCGTCGAGTTACCCGCTGCGGGTCCGCTCGATCCGCCGCTAACCAATGAGCAGATTGAGGCGGCTTACGATCAAGTCGGACAAGCAACCGCCGCCGAGATATTCATCGACGATCCCGATGACATTGCCACAATGCGGCAGCGCCTCCAGTCCGATCCGGACACGCGTCCGTTGATTTTGACCGACTGGCAGCAGCGCAACGAGACGTTTTTCTCCGCGCTGCAGGTCGAGCGCGTGGTGATGTTCACCATCCTCTCAATGATCATCTTGGTTGCCGCGTTCAACATCATCTCGAGCCTCATCATGTTGGTGAAGGACAAGAGCGCCGACATTGCCGTGCTGCGCACCATGGGCGCAACGCGCGGCTCGATCATGCGCATCTTCTCCATTACCGGAACCACTATCGGCGTCATTGGCACCATGAGCGGCGTCGTGCTTGGGTTGATTGTTGCAACCAACGCTGAACCCCTGCGCGCCTTTGTGTCCAACACGCTTGGCGTGGCGATCTTTCCGCCCGAAGTCTTTTTCCTGTCTTCGCTGCCCTCCAAGACCGACCCGTTCGAAGTAACCGTGGTGGTCATTCTGGCGCTGGGCCTCAGTTTCCTCGCGACCCTTTATCCGGCCTGGCGTGCCGCTCAGTATGATCCTGTTGAGGCCCTGCGTTATGAGTAAGCCTCACCTCGTCCTGCGTAATGTACACCGCCATTACGGCCAAGGGGATAAGCTCATCCGCGTGCTTGAAGCGGCCAACCTTTCCGTCAACAGCGGAGAACTGGTGGCCCTCGTGGCGCCATCAGGCGCAGGAAAGTCAACGCTGCTGCATCTTTCAGGGTTGCTGGAGAGCCCGCAGGAGGGTGAAGTCGAGATTGTGGGCGTGGCGACCAGCAAGCTTGGTGATCGCGGGCGCACGCAGCTGCGACGCTCCACTGTCGGCTATGTCTATCAATTCCACCATCTGCTGCCCGAGTTCAACGCACTCGAAAATGTCTCCATGCCGCAGCTCATTGCCGGCAAAGGCCATGCCGAGGCGGACCGGCGGTCCATGGAACTGCTTGAACTTTTGGGCGTAGGCGCACGTGCGACGCACCGGCCGGCCGAGCTATCGGGCGGCGAGCAGCAACGCATTGCCATCGCCCGTGCCGCCGCAAACCACCCCAAGGTCATTCTGGCCGACGAACCCACCGGCAACCTTGATCCAGAGACGAGCGACGTGGTTTTTGCCGCTCTTGCCAACCTGATCAAGAACGAGGGTGCCGCTGCCCTCATCGCCACGCACAATCACGATCTGGCGCGACGCGCCGACCGGATCGTTACGCTGAGAGGCGGACTGGTCCTCGACCACACCTTATAGCTGAAAACGTCACAACGCAGCAGCGATCTGTTTTGCCAGCGAGGCGAGTTCCCCATCATCGGCCTTGCCGCTTGTATGGGGCTGCTCGTCAGCGCCCTCATAGACGGGGATGACGTGGAAATGCAGGTGGAACACCGTCTGCCCGGCAGGCGCCTCGTTAAACTGGGCGATGCGGACCCCGTCGGCCCC
>CAKTFF010000003.1 GCA_934553185.1 uncultured Devosia sp. | reverse complement strand
TGCTCGGTATAGCCGGACAAGCGGATGATCTCCATGCGGTCCATCAGCGGGCCCGGGATGTTGAGCGTGTTCGAGGTGGTCACGAACATCACGTCGCTGAGGTCGTAATCGACCTCGAGATAGTGATCGGCAAACGTGTTGTTCTGTTCCGGATCGAGCACTTCAAGCAGGGCCGACGATGGATCGCCACGGAAGTCCTGGCCCATCTTGTCGATCTCGTCGAGCAGGAAGAGCGGGTTGGACTTCCCGACCTTCTTGAGCGACTGGATCACCTTGCCGGGCATGGAGCCGATATAGGTGCGGCGGTGGCCACGGATCTCGGCTTCGTCACGGACGCCGCCAAGCGCCATGCGCACGAATTCACGGCCGGTCGCCTTGGCGATCGACTTGCCCAACGAGGTCTTGCCGACACCCGGAGGGCCGACGAGGCACAGGATCGGGCCGCGCAGCGTGCCGGTACGGCCCTGCACTGCCAGATATTCGAGGATGCGTTCCTTGACCTTTTCGAGGCCATAGTGATCCTCGTCCAGCACCTTTTCAGCCAGGATCAGGTCGCGCTTGACCTTGCTCTTCTTGCCCCATGGCAGGCCGAGCAGCGTGTCGAGATAGTTGCGGACCACGGTGGCCTCGGCTGACATCGGGCTCATGCCCTTGAGCTTCTTAAGCTCGCCGTCTGCCTTGGCTTTGGCTTCCTTGCTCAGCTTGGTGTTGGCGATGCGCTCCTCGATCTCGGCGATCTCGTTGGAGCCCTCTTCGCCGTCACCCAGCTCCTTCTGGATCGCCTTCATCTGCTCGTTGAGGTAGTACTCGCGCTGCGTCTTCTCCATCTGCCGCTTAACGCGGGAGCGGATGCGCTTTTCCACTTGCAGAACGCCGATTTCGCCTTCCATCAAGCCAAGTATTTTCTGGAAGCGCTCCGCAACCGACAGGGTCGACAGCAGGTCTTCCTTCTCGTTGATCTTGATAACCAGGTGGCTGGCAATGGTGTCGGCCAGCTTGCTATGGTTCTCAATTTGCCCAACAGCCGCCACGACCTCAGCCGAGATCTTCTTGTTGAGCTTCACATAGCTTTCAAATTCGGTCGCAGCCGAACGCGCAAGCGCCTCGATCTCGGTGGCGTCTTCAGCAGGCTCTTCAAGCGCTGAGGCTTCCGCCTCGAAGTATTCCTCGGTCTGCAGGTACCGGTCGATGACCGCCCGGCTCAGACCCTCGACCAGCACCTTCACGGTGCCGTCGGGGAGCTTGAGCAATTGCAGGACGGTCGCGATGGTGCCTGTGGAATAGATCTGGTCAGGCGCAGGATCATCGTCCTGAGCGCTCTTCTGCGTCACCACAAGAATGTGCTTGTCGTCGCGCATGACTTCTTCAAGCGCCTTGACCGACTTTTCTCGGCCGACAAATAGCGGCACGATCATGCCTGGAAAAACGACGATATCACGCAGCGGCAGAACCGGGTAAACGCGATCCCGGCTTGCTTCGCCGCCTGTGGGATTAACGTCCGTCATCTCGTATCCTTTCCGGGGCGCGCGGGAGGAAGGGAGAGGTGCGCGCCCGTAGTAGACAGCTCCAAGCTCAAAGGCTGGGCTGATTCCGGTTAATAAATAGGTTCGTCAGCGCCGCCCGCAAGTCATGGCGTGAGGTTATGTGACGTTTAGGCAGCTAACGCACGGGAGATATGACGCTTACTTGGGAACACTGTTGTGCCTTGCATTCAGGATGAATGCAGACGTTGGTCGATCTGTTGGTTTGATCATCAGTTGCTTCTTCACGCCCGATCGGCACGGTTGGAGACAACGATCAGGTAGATGAGGTACGGTGCACCCAAAGCGCCAGTGACAACGCCAACCGGGTAGCGGGCTCCGAGCAGATGCTGACCGGCGAAGTCACACACGAGAACGAGAAGTGCGCCTGTCAGCGCGGCTGGGATCAGCATGGACCCGCCATGGCCGGTTAGCCGTGTGGCGATCGGTCCAGCAAGGAAGGCGACAAAGGCAATCGGTCCCGCGGCCGCTGTCGCAAAGGCGATCAGGGCTACAGCCGCGAGCAGGACGAGAATGCGCGACAGCGTCACTCGGACGCCGAGCGCGGCAGCGGCGTCCTCGCCGAGGCGCAATGTTTCTAGATCTCGCGCCCGGCTCAGCAGCACGCCGCCCGCGAGCACAAGAACGATCAAGGCCGGCACAATCTCCCCCCAGGTGGCGCCATTGACACTGCCGGTCAACCAGCGCGTCGCTTCGGCGGCATCCCAGACCGGTGCGCGCGAAAGAACGTAGTAGATAATGCTCTGCGCCACGGCAGCCACGCCAATGCCAGTCAGGATCAGCCTCGCACCAAAGCCGCCGCGGCGGAACGACAGCACAAAGATCAGGAGGGCCGTGGCAAGGCTTGCGCATACGGCGAAAAAGGCAACTCCTGCCCCGTCAAGCGAAAGGATGACGATAGCGACAACGGCAGCTGCGCTGGCGCTCGAGCTGATGCCGATGATGTCGGGACTGGCGAGTGGATTACGCAACAGCGTTTGAAAAGCAACGCCACCCAGACCGAAGCTGAGGCCGGCCACGAGCGACAAGACAGCGCGTGGCAGGCGCAGCTGTCCGACGGTGAAGTTGAGGCCTCCCATGTCAAAGCCGAACAGCACTTTGATGATGTCGAACGGTGACACGATTGATTTTCCTGCCATCAACGTCACGGCAAAGCCTAGGGTCACCGCTAACAGCAAAATGGCTGTTACTCTGTTGAGGCGCCCCAGACGGTTTTGCCGCAACGCGGTGATCGACTTGGCGGGCGTGGAATCAATTGCACGCGTCACAGGTCTCGCCCCCGATAGTGCTGGACGATCCAGACAAAAAGCGGCCCGCCGACAAAGGCAGTGACAATACCAACGTCCAGTTCGCCTGGCCGGACGAGCACGCGGCCCAGCACATCGGAAACAAGCAGCAGGATGGCTCCCCCGAGCGCTGAGAAGGGCAGCAGCCAGCGGTGATCGACGCCGACAACCAATCGGCAAACGTGGGGCACAAGCAGGCCGACAAACGATATCGGCCCACATATTGCGGTGGTTGCTCCAGCCAAGATCACGGCGCCCAAAGCTGCGATCCACCGGGCTGCGACGACATTTTCGCCAAGGCCTGCCGCCAAATCATCGCCCAGTGCCAGGGAGTTGAGCTTGCGCGCCGACCACAGACTGATGGCGAAGCCGACCAAAAGGAACGGCACGCCTTGGCTGATCTGATCGAAGGTTGTGCCGCCAATGCCGCCGATCTGCCAGGACCGGGCGCCCTGGGCGATGTCGTTTCGGGGCAGGATCACTGCGGTAATGAAGGCGCTGAGGGCAATGGTTGTTGCCGTGCCCGACAAAGCGAGCTTGAGCGGCGTGGCGCCGCCGCGACCAATCGACCCGATGGCGAAAACAAAAAGTGCAGTCAAGCCCGCGCCGAGTATGGCCGTCCAGATATAGGCCTGAGCCGATGCGAGGCCGAACCAGGCAAGCCCGACAACCACAGCAAGCGCTGCGCCCATGTTGACGCCGAGTACCCCCGGATCTGCCAGAGGGTTGCGCGTAACGCCTTGCATCACGGCGCCAGACAGGCCGAGCGCCGCACCTGCAAGCAAGCCCATAACGGTGCGGGGGATGCGCTTGGCAATCGCTGCCTGCTCGATCGTCTGGGTGAGACCGCCAAAAGCCGCAATGATATCGCTAAAACTGGTGCTGCGCGCGCCGATCAGCAGCGACAATGCACACGACAAGGCCACCAGCCCGAGCACCAGCACGAGCCAAAGAAGCCGAAAATGGTTCGAGCGCCCGGCAACGGGCGCTCGCGCATGTGTGGTGGTCAAGTCAGATCACTGCGCCTTGGCAGCGGCGTCGGCGAGCAGCTTGACATAGTCGCGCAGCACCCAGGAGATTGCCAGAGGAGTCGGGTTGGCGGCCGTACCGAGCGGATCGCTGCCCAGGGCAACGATGGATCCGCTGGCAACGGCCGGCATCTTGGAGGTGAGCGGGTCGGCATTAAGGGCGTCGATCAGTTCCTGGCCGCCATAGGTGACAAGCAGCTTCACGTCGTCGAACACGTCGATATTCTCGGCACTGACCTCGCCCGAGTAGCTGTCGCCAGCCGAGGCTTCGATCACGCTCTGCGGCATCTGCAGGCCCAGATCTTCGAAGAACTGAACGCGGGTGTCCTTGTCCGTGTAGAACTGGACAGTTGAAAGATTGGTGGTGTCGAGGTGGGTGATGAACATGGCCGGCTTACCCTGGAGTACCGGATATTCAGCGGCTACGGCGGCAATTTCCGCCTCAAGATCGGTAATCAGTTGCTCGCCTTCTTCAGCCATGCCCATGCCCAGCGAATTGAGGCGGATCATGTCGCGCCAATCCGTTGACCAGGCAGATTCAGGATAGGCGACGACAGGAGCGATCTCGCTCAGGGTATCATAGGTCTGCTGATCAAGGCCGGAGTAAGCGGCGAGGATCACGTCCGGATCAAGGGCAGCCACGGCCTCGAAGTCGATGCCGTCGCCTTCGTCGAACAACACTGGCGTTTCGGCGCCAAGCTCTTCGAGCTTTTCTTCCACCCAGGGCAGCAAACCATCGCCATCATCATCGCCGAAATCAGCGAAGGCCATGCCGAGCGGTACGACACCCAGAGCGAGCGGCACTTCATGATTGGCCCAGTTCACGGAAACGACGCGCTCGGGCTTGGCATTCAGCACCGTGGTTCCCAGAGCATGCTCAATGGTGACCGGATAGGCCGATTCTTCCTGCGCCCAGGCGGTGCCGGCAAAGCTCGCGGCGATGAGCGTGGTGGAAACCGTGAAGCGAGCGAGGGTGAGCATGAAGCCTCCAATACTTGAATATGGAGGTCATATTTCAAGGTGGCGGTAGCTTGTCAAGCGCCGGACAGCAAAACGCCGGGCTCATCACCCGGCGTTTTGAACTTGGTTGCTCGGGACTTACGCCGTGGCAGGCGCATCGTCCTTCTTGCGCTCGGAATAAATGTAGAGCGGACGGACATCCTTGCCGCGCACCACTTCCTCGCTGATCACGACTTCCTGGACGCCTTCAAGCGAAGGCAGGTCGTACATCGTGTCGAGAAGGATCGCTTCCATGATCGAGCGCAGACCACGAGCACCAGTCTTGCGCTCGATGGCCTTCTCGGCGATCGCCTTCAGAGCGTCCTCGTGGAAGGTCAGTTCGACCTCTTCCATCTGGAACAGGCGCTGGTACTGGCGCACGAGGGCGTTCTTGGGGGCGGTCAAGATCTCGATCAGCGCAGCGATGTCGAGGTCCTCCAGCGTTGCCAGGACAGGCAAGCGGCCGATAAATTCAGGGATCAGGCCGAACCGCACCAGATCTTCGGGGGCAACGTCAGCGAGTATCTGACCAACGCGACGATCGTTGGGGTCCTTCACCGTCGCTGCGAAGCCGATGCCGGAGCCTTCACCGCGTGCCGAGATGATCTTTTCAAGACCGGCAAACGCGCCGCCGCAGATAAACAGGATGTTGGTCGTATCCACCTGCAGGAATTCCTGCTGCGGATGCTTGCGGCCGCCCTGGGGCGGAACGGAAGCGACCGTGCCCTCCATGATCTTGAGCAGGGCTTGCTGCACGCCTTCGCCGGAAACGTCCCGGGTGATGGAAGGATTGTCGGACTTGCGCGAGATCTTGTCGACTTCGTCGATATAGACGATGCCGCGCTGCGCCTTTTCGACATTGTAGTCGGCGGCCTGAAGCAGCTTGAGGATGATGTTTTCCACGTCCTCGCCCACATAGCCGGCTTCGGTAAGCGTGGTGGCATCAGCCATGGTGAACGGCACATCGAGAATGCGGGCCAGCGTCTGGGCCAGCAGCGTCTTGCCCGAACCGGTGGGACCGATCAGCAGGATGTTGCTTTTGGAAAGTTCAACGTCCTGGTTCTTGGTCGCGTGGTGCAGACGCTTGTAGTGATTGTGGACGGCCACGGAGAGCACGCGCTTGGCGCGGAACTGGCCGATGACATAGTCGTCGAGCACCTTACAAATTTCTGCAGGTGTCGGCACGCCATCGGAGGACTTGACCATGGAGGTCTTGTTCTCTTCGCGGATGATGTCCATGCACAGCTCGACGCATTCATCGCAGATGAACACAGTCGGACCGGCGATCAGCTTGCGAACCTCATGCTGGGACTTCCCGCAGAACGAGCAGTAAAGCGTGTTCTTGGAGGTTTCGCCGTTGTTTGTCTCTTTGGACATCCTGTCACTCCCGGAGGCAGAGCGCCTCCAATTCGCGCGTTATCGGTGTGACGGTAACGCCCGGGCCTAAAGAAAGTCTAAGCCGCACCAATCCTAGAGATCGATGCGGCCGGGTGCAATCGCGTGGACATCACAGTCCACGGCGCATCTGCAATGTCGTTAATGGCGGTAATCAGACGATCGCATCCGGCGTTGCGCGCTTCTCGTGGATCGTATCGATGATGCCGAATGTCAGCGCTTCCTCAGGCGACAGGAAGTTGTCGCGCTCGAGCGCGCGCTCGATTTCTTCATAGGTGCGCCCCGTATGCTTCTCATAGATCTGATTAAGCCGGCGCTTCAAACCCTCGACTTCCTTGGCATGGATCAGGATGTCGGTGACCTGACCCTGGAAGCCGCCCGAAGGCTGGTGGACCATGATGCGCGAATTGGGAAGCGATGTGCGCATACCCTTTTCACCGGCAGTCAGCAGCAGTGACCCCATGGACGCGGCCTGGCCCATCACCATGGTAGCCACAGCAGGACGGATGAACTGCATGGTGTCGTAGATCGACAAACCGGCCGTCACAACGCCACCGGGCGAGTTGATATAGAGCGCAATTTCCTTTTTCGGGTTTTCCGATTCCAGAAACAGCAGCTGCGCCACGATCAGCGAAGCCATGTTGTCCTCGACCACGCCCGTCACGAAAATAATGCGCTCGCGCAGCAGGCGGGAATAGATGTCGAAAGCGCGCTCGCCGCGGTTGGATTGCTCCACCACCATCGGCACAAGCGTGTTCATGTAAATATCGTGCGGATCCCGCATATTTTGCCCCTTTTGCCAAACCCGGAAACGTCCCGGCCGGCACATCTGGTAGGTTGGACATGACCCTTTGCTGCAGACGGGCAGCCTTGATCATGCCGGAAGTCGAATCAATGTCACGACCGATAGCAGACTTAGCGCTCTTGCTGACCGGTAATCGAGAGATAGGCCGCAACGCAGCGTGCTTCAATAGCCAGCCGCAGCGATGTGACGGAAGGGTGAATAGGCAGCGTCACCGCTTGCAGTGATCAAGCGGAGAAGCTGACTGCTACGCCTTTTTTCTTAAAGTAGGACTGCATGATCTTGCGGCCCTGCCGATTGCTCTGGGCGAGCTTGGCCGGCTCAAACACTGCTTCCTTGGCGCCTTCGGCGGCCATTGCAGCCTTCAGCGCCGCGATGTGAAGGTCCAAATCCTCGTTGTTGTTCTTGATCGAGGCATAGATGTTGTCGATGGCTTGGCTCAGGGTCAGGTCGCTCACAGGCGGCACTCCTTGGATCTTTGCCCTTCCACTAGCGAATTTTCGCCTTGGGGCAAGCGGCCATTGAAAAGCAGAGGCGAGTTCGTACAGTTAGGCGCGTACTTCCTCTCTGGTTTCTCCTCGCCCATGGCCGCCATCGTTCAGCTCAAGCCGATCACCAATGTTCCCCCTGGTCGCCGCGCCAGTGCAGAACCGCGTGATCCGGTTTTCTTTCAGAACCCTTATTCCTTCTACGATCAGGTGCATGCAGAGAACCCTGCATTTTTCTGGGATCAGTATGGGCACTGGTGTTTTGCCGGTTTCAAGGAAGTCAGCGCACTACTGCGGGACAAGCGGTTCGGCCGCGAAATCCTTCATGTCGCGACGCGCGAAGAGCTGGGCATGCCCGTTCCCAAGCAGCATACAGCCGCCTTTGACCTGACGGAGAAACATTCGCTGCTCAACCTTGAGCCACCTGCCCATACGCGGCTGCGAACGCTTGTGAACCGGGCTTTTGTATCCCGACATGTCGAGCAGCTCCGCCCACGGATCACCCGTTTAGCCAACGAGATCATCGACGGGTTCGAGTCCGAAGAGACAGCTGATCTCATCAAAGCCTTCGCCGCGCCTATCCCAGCGATCGTTATTGCGGAAATGATCGGACTACCCGCCGAGAGTGCCCCAAGCCTGCTGGCTTGGTCCAACCGCATGGTGGCCATGTATATGTTCGGTGTCAGCGAAGAAACCGAGCGCGACGCCAACCAAGCCTCGCAAGACTTCATGGACTTCGTGGCCGAAGCGATCGCCGACCGGCGCAAGCAGCCGCGTGAGGACTTGCTGAGCCACATGCTGACTTCGGACCGGGATGGAGATATCCTGAGCGACGAAGAGGTGATGAGCACCGCCATTCTGTTGCTCAATGCCGGACACGAAGCCACCGTTCACACCACTGGAAATGGCGTGAAATCGATCCTTCAAAGCGGCCTGGACCCCGCGTCGCTATTTGCGTCGTCGGAACAGACCGAAGCCACCGTGGAAGAGTGCCTGCGCTATGATGCGCCGCTTCACATGTTTACCCGCTATGCGCTGAGCGACCTCGAGTATGAGGGCATATCGTTGCGCAAGGGCGACGTCGTCGGGCTGATGTTGGGCGCTGCCAATCGCGATCCAAAGCGTTTCGAGCGGGCAAACAGCTTCGACCCGTTCCGCACCGATGGCGCAAATGTGAGCTTTGGTGCGGGCATTCACTTCTGCATCGGCGCGCCGCTGGCGCGCATCGAGCTACAGGTGGCGCTAGGCACGTTGTTCCAGCGCCTGCCCAAGCTCAGACTAGCGGAAGAGCCACGCTACAACAATGTTTACCATTTCCACGGGCTTGAACGATTAATGGTGCGCTGGGGGTAGCGACGTTGGAGAAGCTCAGAGACTTGCAAGAACGCCGGGCAGCAACAGCGGGATATCCTCGCTGATCAGACCGGGGCCGCCGAACCGATTGGCGGCTTCGGCGTGGAGCCATACGGCAGCACACGCAGCCTCCCAGCCAGCCATGCCCTGCCCCATCAATCCCGCGACCATGCCAGCCAGCACATCGCCTGCGCCGGCTGTTCCGAGCCAAGCCGGTGCATTGGCATTGATCGCCGCCCGTCCATCGGGACTGGCAATCACAGTGTCACTGCCTTTGAGAACCACGATCGCGCCCGATTGCTCAGCCGCCGACCGGGCGCGCTCAAGCTTGCCACCTTGCAGATGGGGAAAGAGACGCTCGAACTCGCCCTCATGCGGCGTCAGCACTACAGGCCGGGCCTGCGTGCTGATGGCGGAGAACAAAGTATCCCTCTGTTCCTCAAAGCTTGTGAGGGCATCTGCGTCGAGCGTCACGGCCGCGCCGGAGCCAAGAACGGCCAGGACATTGTCCTGTGTTGCCTGTCCCTGCCCGGCTGCTGGGCCGATGACAACGGCGTTGATGCGTTTGTCGGATAGAAGCTGGCTTAGTCTGGCCGTGTCTTCGGCTGGCTTGAGCATAACAGCGGTGACATGAGCGGCGTGCACCAGTAACGCCTTTTCGGAACCAGCAAGCGACACAAGACCGGCGCCGACGCGGAACGCGCCCATCGCGGCTAACCGCGACGCCCCCGTTTGTAGCGCGCCGCCCGAAACCACGACGCAGTGTCCGCGATCGAACTTGTTGCCCGTTTTGCCGACCGCAGGTATGGACCAAAGCGCCGGGGTGTTGTGCCAGGCCTGCGCATGGATCGGCCCGAGCACAGATTCGGGTATGCCGATATCGGCGAGCACCACCTCGCCGCAACGATCACGGACCGGTTGCAGAAGGTGACCAGGCTTGAGCCGAAAGAAGGTAACGGTCAAATCGGCGACCATCGATGTGCCACGAACGCTGCCATCGGCGCCATCAATGCCGCTTGGCACGTCGATGCTCACGACGGGGCGTCCGCTGGCGTTCACCGCCTCGATGATGGAAGCGTAGTTGCCTTCAACGTCTCGATCGAGCCCGGCCCCAAGCAGGGCATCGACCACAAGGTCGGCGCCCTCGATATCCTCCTCGTCCGGCGCTTCGATCCGGCCCGTCCACAAGTCAGCCATAGCAGCAGCGTCGCCCTTGAGCGTCGTCCGATCGCCGATCAGCCGCAATTGCACTGGCCAGCCCTTCTGCTTAAGCAGCCTTGCTACAACGAAGCCGTCGCCACCATTGTTGCCGGGGCCGCACAGAACTAGAACGGAGCGCTGGTAGTAGCGCTCGACTATGGCTTCGGCCACAGCCCTCCCGGCCGCCTCCATCAACTTGATTGGGCGGATCCCACCCTCCGCCGCAAGCCGGTCGGCAGCACTCATCTGCCGGGGTGTCAGAAGAATTTCAGCAGGAGAATTGGTCATTGTTGGTTCCGGCGGGCAAACGGAGGCTTAGGGGCAAACAAAAAGCCGCCCATTTCTGGGCGGCTCTTGAAGGTCATGCATGAAGCTTAGTGGTGGTGCTCTTCGGGAACTTCGTCCTCGTCGGCCTGGATCAGTTGCGCCAGTTCGGAGCGAGTCATCTTGGTGTCGGTGATTTCGCTCTTCTCGGCAACGAAATCGACGACCTTGTTCTCGAACACGGGAGCGCGCAGGCCGGCGAGCGCCTGAGGGTTCTTGCGGTAGTAGTCGTAAACCTGCTGTTCCTGGCCGGGGAAGCGGCGCACTTCGGCAATCAAGGCCTGCTGGTGCTCTTCCTCGGTGACGTTGACCGTGTTCTGGTTGCCGATCTCGGCGACGACGAGGCCAAGGCGCACGCGGCGTTCGGCAATGCGACGGTACTGCTCGCGCGCGGCTTCTTCGGTAGTGCCTTCGTCCTCAAACGAACGACCATGGCTCTGCACTTCGTGCTCAACGCGCTGCCAGATGGTGGCGAATTCAGCATCAACCAGTTGTGCCGGAACGTCGAACTTGTGACCATCATCAAGCGCGTCCAGTATCTGGCGCTTGATATGCTGACGGCTCATGGTGCCCAGTGCGGCTTCCATCTGGGTCTTGACCGCAGCACGGAGGCCTTGGAGGTCGGTAACGCCAAGGCGCTTGGCGAAGTCGTCGTCCAGTTCGCCCTGGTTGGGACCGTCAACATGAAGCATGTTGACCTCGAACTGGGCAGTCTTACCGGCCAATTCATCGCTCTGATAGTCGGCTGGGAAGGTGACTTCGATCTCGCGCGTCTCGCCCTTCTTCATGCCGATTAGCTGTTCTTCAAAGCCGGGAATGAACTCGCCCGCGCCAACCGTCAGGTGGGCGTGGTCGGAGGTGCCGCCGTCAAAGGCTTCGCCATTGATCCGGCCTACGAATGACAGGCCCAGGCGGTCACCGTTTTCCACAACGCCGTCTTCACCCTTGTCGGTGTAACCGCGGTTCTGTGCGAAGACGCGGTTTACCTCGGCGGTGACCTCGTCTTCGCTGATGTCGACAACAGGACGGACCAGCTTCAGGCCTTCGAGTGGCATCAGCGAAACGGGCGGAAGAACTTCGTACTCGACGTCGAAAGCCAGATCGGCCTGGCCATCAAGCACCTGGTTGATCACGGCCTGATCGTCAGGCAGATCGACCTTGGGCTGAGCAGCAGCGCGTTCCTTGCGCTCGTCGAGCGTGTTTGACACGGTGGAATTGATCGCGTCGGTCATCACTTCGGACATAGCCGAGCGGCCGTACATCTTCTTGATGTGGGACAGCGGCACCTTGCCGGGACGGAAGCCCTTGATGTTAGCCTGGCCCTTGAGCTCTTCGAGCTTGGCATTGAGGCGCGTGTTGAGGTCGGTAGCCGGAATGGTGACGCTCAGCTTGCGCTTGAGGCCTTCGTTGAGGGTCTCGGTAACCTGCATTCGGTTTTGTCCCGTATTCATTGATGTCAGGGCCTGGCCCTTGATGGTGCGGGTGAGAGGACTCGAACCTCCACGCCTTGCGGCGCTGGAACCTAAATCCAGTGCGTCTACCAATTCCGCCACACCCGCAAAAGGACCCGGTGGCCGGGTCGGGTTGCATCTATATGAAGATGGAATGGGCGTCAAAGCCTAGCTGCGCCTAAAGATCGTAGATCGTGCTCTGTGCAGTTTTGGCTGTGCGAGTTCAGCTAGGACACAGCTATACGTATGAATTCTGCCTATTTTCTGGGCAAATTGCCCAAACCGCGAGCAGTGATTGATTGGAGAAGAGAACCGTGGTGACGCCTGCGGTTTGTTCGTGTGCTGTTTTATGGAAAGTTTTGGTACCGCCTCAAGGCTGGCACGGGTCGTGCATACGAATTGGCAAATGAAGGCCGCATGCGGTCGTGGAGGCTTAGATGAAAAAAATCGAGGCGATCGTGAAGCCGTTCAAGCTTGACGAAGTCAAGGAGGCTCTTCAGGAAGTTGGGCTACAGGGCATCACCGTCACCGAAGCCAAGGGCTTTGGCCGCCAGAAGGGTCACACCGAGCTTTATCGCGGCGCAGAGTATGTCGTGGACTTCCTGCCCAAGGTGAAAGTCGAGGTCGTGTGCCCCGACGAACTCGCCGAGAAGGCCATCGAAGCCATTCGCAATGCGGCACAAACCGGCCGCATCGGCGATGGCAAGATTTTCGTCTACTCCATCGAGCAGGCGATCCGAATCCGTACCGGGGAATTCGGCGACGACGCGCTTTAGTCGCGTCTCGCTTCCTCACAACCTAGCATTCCGTTTCTGACAGGGGAAAACCTAATGACCACCGCAGCCGACCTCCTCAAGCGCATCAAGGACGAGAGCATCAAGTATCTCGATCTGCGCTTCACCGACCCGCGCGGCAAGCTGCAGCACGTGACGCTGGATGTTTCCATCGTTGACGAAGACCTGTTTGAAGAAGGCACCATGTTCGATGGCTCCTCGATCGGTGGCTGGAAGGCCATCAACGAGTCCGACATGGTGCTGATGCCCGATCCGAACTCGGCCTATATGGACCCCTTCTTCGGCGCATCGACCATGGTCGTGAACTGCGACATTCTCGAGCCGCTCACCTATCAGCCTTATTCGCGCGACCCGCGCACAACGGCCAAGAAGGCCGAAGCCTTCCTCAAGGCATCGGGCATCGGCGACACGGTCGTGTTCGGCGCCGAGCCGGAATTTTTCATGTTCGACGACGTGAAGTATTCCAACACGCCTTACAAGGTTGGCTTCGAGGTCGATCATCCCGAACTGCCGTCCAACAATGACACGGCCTATGAGGCGGGCAATAGCGGCCACCATATCGGTCTCAAGAAGGGCTACTTCCCCGTTCCGCCGCTCGACAGCGCGCAGGACATCCGCGGCGAAATGCTCGCGGCCATGGCCGACATGGGCGTCGTCGTCGAAAAGCACCACCACGAAGTGGCTTCCGCCCAGCACGAGCTGGGCATGAAGTTCGCGCCGATGATCAAGGCGGCCGACGACGTACAGATCTACAAGTATGTGATTCATCAGGTCGCCAACGCGTACGGCAAGACGGTGACGTTCATGCCCAAGCCGGTGTTTGGCGACAATGGGTCGGGCATGCACTGCCACCAGTCGATCTGGAAGGACGGCAAGCCGCTGTTTGCCGGCGACCAGTATGCCGGCCTGTCGATGGAAGCGCTTTACTATATCGGCGGCATCATCAAGCATGCCAAGGCGATCAACGCCTTCACCAACCCTACCACCAACTCCTACAAGCGCCTGGTGCCCGGCTTCGAGGCGCCGGTGCTGCTGGCCTATTCGGCCCGTAACCGCTCCGCCTCCTGCCGTATTCCGTTCGGCCAGTCGCCCAAGAGCAAGCGCATCGAGATCCGCTTCCCCGATCCGCTGGCGAACCCATACCTGGCTTTCTCGGCCATGCTGATGGCTGGTCTTGACGGCATCAAGAACAAGATCCACCCCGGCGACCCGATGGACAAGGATCTCTATGAGCTGCCCAAGGAAGAGCTCAAGGAAATCCCAACCGTGTGCGGTTCGCTGCGCGAGGCTCTTGCGGCGCTTGAGGCCGACCACGAATTCCTTCTGGCCGGCGGCGTGTTCGACAAGGACCAGATCGACAGCTATATCGAACTCAAGATGACGGAAGTGATCAAGTTCGAGCAGACCCCGCATCCTGTCGAATACGAAATGTACTACTCGGCCTGATATGGTCTGAGGCGAACAAGAAAGGGCCCTTTGCGGGCCCTTTTATTTTGCTAGGTCGGCGTCACGCTAGTCTCTAGCGACTGTCTTCGGCCATCTCTTGGAAATGGGGTTCGGGGCTGTCCACTTCCTTGGCTCTTCCTTTGTCGATGACCAGGAAGCGCGTGCCCAGACCGCGCACAAAGCTTCGATCATGCGAGACGATAAGCGCGGTCGCGCCGTTCTCGACAATTTCGGCCTCCAACCGTTCCTGTCCGGTGATGTCGACATGGTTGGTGGGTTCATCGAGCAGGTAGAAATTGGGTTCGCGCAATCGCACGGCGAGTAGGCCCAGGCGGGCCCTCTGCCCGAAAGAGAGTTCACCGATCGGCCGTTCCTGCTTTTCGACGGCAAAGCCTGCTGACGCCAGAAGGCTCCTGCTGCGCTGGTCACCTTGGTCGAACTCTGCGACTACGTAGTCCAGGAGACGCTGCTTGGGCGGCAGGAAGCTCATGGCCTGATCCACATAGCCCGGCACAACCTGTGGGCTGACGCGAATTCCTGCAATATCTTGACCACCTATCGCCCTATGCACGAGTTCAATGAACTGCGACTTGCCTGTGCCGTTTCGACCGAGGATTACCAGCCGGTCGCCCTGGAAGACATGCAGTTTGTCGATGCGGAAAAGCCTGTCGCCAGCGGGGGATGAAACTTCAACATTGTCAAACGCCAGCATGACCTTCGCTTGAGCGCCGCTATTGCCGAGCTTGATTTGTCCACTACGCTCCTTGTGCACGGACCGCACTGCATTCTCGATCTTGGCAGCGCGGTCTCGTAGGTATTTGGATTTGACCACCAGCAGGTCGCTGCCCGAGTTGATGCCGACATTGGTCAGTTTGGCGGCCTGCTTACGGAGGCGGCTGACCTCCTTGAGGTCTCGCTCGCGCTTGGCCTCCGCTGCTTCGTCTGCTTCGGCGAGTGCAAGCCGTGCCTTGCTGAACGGCAGGGCAAAGTAGTGGGTGACATCGGGGCGCAAGAACAGCGTGCGGTTGGTTGTGGCGTCAAGGAAGTGCCGATCGTGGCTGGCGATCACCACCGGGATGTTACGCGCGCTCTGGTTGATCCAATTCTCGAGTTGATACAGCCTGCCCAGATCGAGATGGTTGGTGGGTTCGTCGAGCAGCAGCGCGTCAGGCTGGAGGATCCAGCAGCGCGCGATAAGCGCTATGCGTTGCCAACCGCCGCTGAGTTCCGCCAACTTGCGGGCGCGCATGGCCGACGGAGTTTCGAACTCGTCGAGCACAACATCGGCCCGCCAGCTTTCCGTGTCGCGCTCACTGAACGGCAAAGCATCCAGCACCGCATCGGCAAGCGTGAATCCCATAAGGGATGGCGGCATGTCCTGCTCGACATAGCCCACGGTCAAACCGCGCGAACGCACGACTTCGCCGGTGGTGAGTTCCCCCTGCCCGGCCATGGCACGCAGAAGGGTCGTCTTGCCTCGACCATTGCCGGCAACGAGGCCGACGCGGTCGCCCTCGCCGATGTTGATGTCTAGTTTGGAAAAGAGAATATCGGTCGCCGTGAGGCCGGCATTGCGGATGCTGATCGTGCCCATTGTTTGTTTATTCCGGTATGGCGTCGGTGACGCCAGAAGCCATCAGGACGTGGTCTATGGACCACCGTGAAGGGCAACCAGAATAGGGAGACGAATGGGTGTCAGAACCAGTTCCGGTCAGCCCTGCAGCAAAGCCACAGGGCGGGAACAGGGCCACGGGAGCGGTGCGCATACAGCAATGTCACGGCACCCTCCGGGTTTGAAACGTGGCTAAACTGAGGTTTAGACCAGTCACAAGGCAAAGACAATTCACATCAAGTAAAACGCGGCGGTAATTACCGCCACAACCCCGTAACGTGGGGCGGTGAGCTTGGCCAGCCGGTACGCAATACAGGAAAACCCGGCATGCGGCCAAACACCGAAGACAGTTGAACCGGACGAGACCTGGTACGCAGAACTATGATCCCGGTCGCTTCGCATACGGCAACTCCAGACAAAAACCGTATGCGTTCGTTCTAGCAGCGCCCGTTTAAGAAAGTGCTTTCAAGAAGCAAACGGAACGTAAACCGGTCGCCCGATCTTGGGACGAGTTGGTCTTGAGGCCTGGCTAGCCCGCAGGGCGTAACTGCGTGCGGGCTTCGATGCGGTTGGTGCAGTAGTTGTATTCGAGCAGATAGGTCCAGCCGTCGCGGCTGGCGCGGACCTGAACCCTGCCCTCGCGCTTGATGTTGAGAAAAATTTTTGTGTAGCCACGATCAGCCACGGCTTGGCGAATGGCGCGGTCACCCAGGCAGGTGAAGCGATCAGGCAGAAAGTCCGACCGCTCATCGCCGAAGAAGATACCGAAACTTGTCGACTGGGCTTGAGCGGGCACGACACTGCCCAGCAGCAAGCCCACCAAAACGATGGTGCTCAACTTGTTCATGCATGGCCTCCGTGTCGCTGGTGAACTGACAAGCTAAACGCACCGGATTGAACTTTGTAGGAATGGGCTGTTCACCAAGCGTTCAGTTGCGGGAACAAGGCGGGAAGAAGCGGGCCGGTTCCAGCTGCGCGCAGGCACGGCCTCAATATGATAAAAGGCCAAATGGCCGATTCGGGCCATTTTGGATGACGCACGCCCATGGCAGAAGACCTGTTCGGAACCGATGATAAAGCAGACGTTGTCCCACAAAATTCTGCGCCTGTGCGGGGCTCGGCCAAGGCAACGGTCGCCGCAGCCGGTTCCTACTCGGCTGCAGACATTGAGGTTCTTGAAGGGCTTGAACCGGTTCGGCGCCGGCCGGGAATGTATATCGGCGGCACCGATACCAACGCTTTGCATCACCTCTTCGCCGAGGTGATCGACAATTCCATGGATGAGGCAATTGCCGGCCATGCCACAAGGATCGAGGTGCATCTGGGCACCGACGGCTTCATCACCGTCACCGACAATGGCCGCGGCATTCCAGTGGAGAACCACCCCAAATATCCGGGTCGCTCAACGCTGGAGATTGTGCATACCGTGCTGCATGCGGGCGGCAAGTTTGACTCCAAGGCTTATGAAACGTCTGGCGGGCTGCATGGCGTCGGCGTGTCGGTGGTTAATGCGCTCTCGGACGAAATGGTGGTGGAGGTTGCGCGCGAGCAGCAGCTGCACCGGCTGCGGTTTTCCCGCGGCAAGCCCCAGGGCGAAATCGAACATCTGGGCCGTGTGAACAATCGGCGCGGCACGACGACGCGCTTTCATCCCGATCCACAGATCTTTGGCGAGACTGCACATTTTTCCGCTGCGCGGCTGTTCCGGATGACGCGCGCCAAGGCTTATCTGTTCGCTGGCGTTGAGCTGCGCTGGAGTTGCGACGAAAGCCTTGCCACCGACGATGCTCCTGCCAAGGCCGTGTTCCACTATCCCGACGGGCTCAAGGACTTCATGAATGCGCGCATTGAGGGCGAGACGCGCATCGTTGACGAACTGTTTGCCGGCAGCCATGGCAAGGCTGGCACGCATGGCGCTGTGGAATGGGCGATCGCCTGGACGCTAGGCGATGGTGGCGTTTCCTCCTACTGCAACACGGTACCAACGCCCGATGGCGGCACGCATGAGTCCGGCCTGCGCATGGCGTTGCTGCGCGGTCTCAAGAACTATGCCGAGCTGACCAAAAATAAGGGCGCGGCTGTTTTGACTGCGGAAGACGTGTTCGCCCATTGCAGCGCCATGCTGTCGGTGTTCGTGCGCGAACCAGAATTTGTCGGGCAGACCAAGGACAAGCTGGCATCGGGCGAGGCGACCCGCATTGTCGACAACGCCCTGCGCGACGCCTTTGACCACTGGCTAGCCGCTTCCCCCAACCAGGCCGGCAAGTTGCTTGATTGGGCGATCGAGCGCGCCGAAGAAAGGCTGCGCCGCCGCAAGGAAAAGGAAATCGATCGCGCCAGCGCCACCCGCAAGCTACGCCTGCCCGGCAAGCTGGCGGACTGCACGCAGACTGCCGCACAAGGCGCAGAACTCTTCATCGTTGAAGGCGACTCGGCAGGTGGATCCGCAAAACAAGCCCGAAATCGGTCGAGCCAGGCCGTGTTGCCGTTACGCGGCAAAATTCTCAATGTAGCGGGCGCCAGCCGGGAGAAAATGGCGGCAAGCCAGCTCATTTCCGACCTGATCCAGGCGCTCGGCTGCGGCACACGCGATCGCTATCGCGAGGATGACCTGCGATACGACAAGATCATCATCATGACCGATGCGGATGTGGACGGCGCCCATATCGCTTCGCTGCTGATCACCTTCTTCTTCCAGGAAATGCCCAAGCTGATCGATGGTGGGCACCTCTACCTAGCCCTGCCGCCCCTGTTCCGGATCACCCAGGGTGGCAAGACGCTTTATGCCCGGGACGAAGCGCACAGGGCCGAGTTGATGGCCACAGAGTTCACCGGCAAGGGCAAGGTGGATACGACGCGGTTCAAAGGACTGGGCGAGATGCCCTTCGCCCATCTGCGCGAAACAACCATGTCTCCAAAGTCGCGCACCCTGCTGCAAGTCAAGATCCGTGACGATCTGGATGCCACAAGGATAAGCGTGGATCGTCTGATGGGAACCAAGCCGGAGGCCCGGTTTGACTTCATCCAGGAAAATGCAGCCTTCGTGACTGACCTCGATATTTAGGTAAAGACTAGCGTTTGAGTGATTGATGCTAACCCTTACGCTGCCAAGACCGTTGACAGGCAGGGGCTTTGCGCTATGGTCCGCGCCGCTGGAGCATTTATGGCTTGACGGTTGTCGTCGCGACACCTCCGCCCCTGCCGAGCTGCCTCAGGGCATCCGACCCTGCACTTGCTGCATTCCGTTCGGAGGCCGATCCAGTCGTGGACGCGTATGCGTATCTCGCAGCCCCACTTCTGTAGACCCCGCCGTAGCGCTCGAATTGGTCGAGCGGCAGAGACGTCGGGCCACAATATCGAGTGGAATAACCGAACTTGACTGATGATTTTTCCGGGCTGGGCCTATCCGCAAAAGTAACCGATGCCGTCAGTGCAGCAGGTTACACCAAGCCGACTGAGATCCAGGCGCAGGCCATCCCGCACCTTCTGGAAAAGAAGGATTTGATCGGCATAGCCCAGACCGGCACGGGCAAGACTGCCTCTTTCGTGCTGCCCATGTTGACCTTGCTGGAGAACGGCCGCGCCCGCGCCCGCATGCCGCGTACGCTTATCCTTGAGCCGACGCGTGAGCTTGCGGCGCAGGTCAGCGAGAACTTCGAAAAGTATGGCAAGAACCACCGCTTGACCATGGCTCTAATCATTGGTGGCGTTTCATTCGAGGATCAGAACAAGAAGCTCGATCGCGGCGTTGACGTGTTGATCGCTACTCCGGGTCGCCTGCTGGACCAGATCGATCGTGGCAAGATCATGCTCAACGGCGTCGAGATTTTGGTGATCGACGAAGCTGACCGCATGCTCGACATGGGCTTTATCGACGAGATCGAAAAGATCTGCTCGCGCCTACCTGCCCGCCGGCAGACCATGCTGTTCTCGGCAACCATGGATGCGCAGATCGAGCGCTTGACCAAGAAGTTCCTTAAGGACCCGGTCCATGTGCAGGTGTCCCGTGCCGCTTCCACGGCCGACACAATCGATCAGAAGCTCGTCAAGGTTGGCTCCAAGCCGGAGGAGAAGCGCGCGACCCTGCGGGACCTGATCCGCTCGGCCGAAGGCCTCACCAACGCGATCATTTTCTGCAACCGCAAGCGTGATGTTGCGACGCTTGCCCGCTCTCTGGAGCGGCATGGTTTTTCGGCCGGTGCGCTCCACGGCGACATGGACCAGAAAAGCCGTACGGAGACGCTGGACGCGTTCAAGGGAAACCGGCTGACCCTGCTGGTGGCCAGCGACGTTGCCGCACGCGGTCTCGACATTCCTGCGGTGAGCCATGTGTTTAACTTCGATGTCCCGGTGCATGCCGAAGATTATGTGCATCGCATCGGCCGCACCGGGCGCGCCGGCAGGCTCGGCGTGGCGTACACGCTTGTGTCGCCAGCGGACAGCAAGCATCTCGATGCCATTTTGAAGCTGACACAGAAGCCGATCGAGTATTTGGAGACTGATGGCAAGGTGCCGGAGGATGCCGACGGTGATGTACAGGAAGATCAGCGCCCTGCCCGTCCTGCTCGCTCGCGTCGTGGCGGTCCGCGCACGCGGCCTGAAGCAGAAGGCGTCGCCGCCGATAGTGCGCAGTCGGACAAGAAGCGTCCCGACCGATCGCGTCCGAAGGCTGTTGCGACAGACGACAGCGGCGAAACATCCGAACGTCGGGCGGAACAAGAACCAGCTCATCGCAGCGACCGGCGGCACAACCGGGGTCGTCAGCGCCCGGAACAAGAACGCGCCGAATCGTCAGCGTCATCGAGCACGTCGCCCTTCGGTGACGATGGTCCGATTCCAGCTTTCCTTTTGCGACCCACGCGGATACCGAGTGAATAGATGCGACCTTAGTCCCTGAGCGGGGCTGGTCCTTAGGCTAGCGTGTCAAGTTCGTTAACAATAATGCGTTAGCTTTAGCGTGAGCTGACGCCCACCCTTTGATGTCGTTCAGCCAGCGCACAGCCAGGTTGAGGGACGCCGTGTCTGATCACGAATTCAAACGCACACTCGGATATGCAAATTCCGCGTTTGATTTGCTGAAACGCAGCAATATTCCGCCTTACCCGCATTTTTATGAGTTGCTCTACACCTATGCAACCGGCGTGAACCCAACGCTGAACAGCCGGGTTAATGCCTTGTTCCGCAGCGGTGACCTGCCCTCCGCCGATCTTGCAGAAAAGCTCTATAGCGAGTTCGTCAAGACCGACGTAAACGACCGCATTTCCGATGTGTCCGAGAGAATGCATGCTCGCATCGAAGCGGTGCATGACGCGATCGACATCGCGATGACGAGCGCCCATGCTTATAGCGGCTCGCTTCAATCGGTCAGTGGAGACCTTGAGCAGGATATCTCCGCCTCAGCAATGAAAATTCTGGCTGCGCGTATGCTCAACGAAACCCGGCAGATGCAGGAGACCAACAAGGCGCTAGAGGAGAAGCTTGAAGCGTCACGCGACGACATTGCTGCCTTGCAGCGTGATCTCGACGATGTTCGCCGGGAAGCCATGCTCGATCCTTTGACCAAGATTGCCAATCGCAAGAGCTTCGACGAGGGCCTCAGCACGGCGATGGACGAGGCGCGGGCAAAAGGGTGTGCGCTCAGCCTGATGATCATCGATATCGATCACTTCAAGAAGTTCAACGACACCTATGGGCACCAAACGGGCGACCAGGTGCTTCGGCTGGTCGCAATGACGCTTAAGTCGAACATCAAGGGCCAAGACCTTGCTGCACGCTATGGTGGTGAGGAATTTGTGGCGGTGCTGCCATCGACCGATGTGGAAGGCGCCGTCATCCTCGCGGAGAACATACGCTGCGCTATCCAATCAAAAGAATTGCTCAAGCGATCCACCAATGAAAAGCTGGGCCGAATCACGGCCTCGTTCGGCGTTGCGTCGTTCCGCGCAAACGACACGGCAGCAAGCTTTATCGAGCGCGCCGATCGGTGCCTCTACGGCGCTAAGCATGCTGGGCGCAATCGCGTCGTCAGCGAAAATGAACTCGCGGCGCTGAAGGTTCAGGCCAAGGGCGTTTCCGCCGCCTGATCGCTACTGTTCCGGCCTCAGTTCCACTCCCAAACTGTTCAGCATGTCCCAGTAACCTGGATAAGTCTTGCCCGTGCATGCAGGATCAAGAATGACGATCCCAGGCAAGCGTAGCCCGGCCAAGGCAAAACTCATGGCGATCCGATGATCGTGGTAGGTCTCTATGCGTATGGGCGTGGACTGCCCTTCGCGGCGCGAGGCAAGATCAGGCTTCGATGCAACGAGCAGATCATCGCCTTCTTCGATGGCGAGGCCTGGCTGTATGCGGTTCAGTTCGTTGGCAACAGCGCGGATGCGGTCTGTTTCTTTGACCCTCAGATTGGCGATGCCGACAAAGCGCACCGGCGTATTGTTGAAGGCCGCGAGCACCGCAAGGGTGGGCACGGCGTCCTGCATTTGTGAGCCATCGATTACCGGCGGCATGTTGGGAAACTGCGCAATTACAGCCTGGGCGGCTGCATCGGGCTGGGTGAAGGCGTCAGCGCTGACGCCTAGGTCGATACGGCCGCGGGTGAGCGCCTCGGCGCCCCAAAGATAGGTCGCGGCAGACGCATCGGGCTCGATGTGGAAGTCCGTGGCAGTGTAGCCCGTAGGCTGCACCAGCCAAGTGCCGGCATCCCTCTGCTCTACATCGGCACCGAAGCTGCGCATGGCTGCAAGGGTGAGGTCAACATAGCCACGCGCGCCGATCTCGGCGCCAGTGAGCGCCACTTCGATGGGTCCCTGGCCCAACGGGGCGGCCATAAGCAAAGCCGAAACATACTGGCTGGAAAGCCCCCCATCGATTTCGACGCGCCCAGCGCCGAGATGTCCGCGACCTCGGACCGTAACGGGCGGACATCCGCTTGGCGCATCGGCGTCAACTCCGAGCATGCGGAGGGCGGTAACCAGTGGCCCGATTGGTCGCACGCGCATCTCAGCGTCACCATCGACAACGACCTCGCCACTAACGGTCGCAACTGCCGCCGTGAGAAAACGCGTGGCGGTTCCGGCGTTGCCTAGGAACAAGGCGCCACTCGGAGCTTGCAGCCTTCCGGTCCCTTTGACGATGAAGCTCGTTGCGTCCGGCTCTTCAACCGAAACGCCCATCTGCCGCAAGGCGGCAGCCATGAGCGTTGTGTCCTTGCTCTTGAGCGCGCCTGAAAGACGGCTGGTGCCATGAGCCAAAGCGGCCACCAGCAGGGCACGATTGGTGATGGACTTCGACCCTGGCGGGGACACGCGCCCCAATAGGGGACGGTTCGGCGGAACAATGGCGAGCGCAGGCGGAAGAGGATGAAGCATGATGGCGGATCAATGCCTCATGCCTGCAGCAGGCGCAACGGGGCCCAAGCAGAAAGCTCAGGCGGTGGCGCGGGCTTCGGCGATCGCCTTGAGGTCAGCAGCCTTGAGCGTCACGCTCTCGCCGCAGCCGCATTCGCCAGTCTGATTTGGATTTTTGAATGTGAAGCCGGCGCTCATCTTGCTTTCTTCGAAGTCCATGACCGTACCTAATAGGTACATCGTGGCCTTGGGGTCGATCCAAACGTCGACACCCTTGTCGCTGACATGGTCGTCCCCCTTAACGGGCTCGACCAGGTAATCCATGGTGTAAGCCACGCCCGCGCAACCCGAATTCTTAATGCCAACACGAAGGCCGATGACCGGCTTGTCGGAGTCTTCGATGATCTCGGTGATGCGCTCGGCAGCGGCATCGGTCAGAGACATGATCTTGAAGGCCATGGACGTGTCTTTCTATCGGTGTTTCACGATATATAGCGGTGAACGTCCCCACTTACCACCAGTTCAACGCAACCTGAGCTTCTTCGCTCATACGCGACGCGTCCCATGGGGGATCGAAAACCATGTTGACCTGCACGTCCTGAATTCCCTCGACCCCCCGAGCAGCATTTTCGACCCAGCCCGGCATTTCGCCGGCCACGGGGCAGCCTGGAGCCGTCAACGTCATGTCGATGGTCAGCTTGCGGTCATCGTCGAGATCGACCTTGTAGATGAGACCAAGCTCGTAGATGTCCACCGGGATTTCCGGGTCATAGACGGTCTTAAGCGCGCCGATCAGATCGCTGGTGATCCGCTCGACTTCTCCTTCGGGCAGGTCTCCGCCGACATTGGGCGTGATGCGTGGCTCGGGGATGGTCGGCGCAGGTGCGATTTGCGGTTCGTCGTTCATGAGGGTCACCAATCAGGCGAAAAATCGTTGAGCGCGCTCAATGCCGTCGACCAGAGCATCAACGTCGTCCTTGCCATTATATAGGGCAAAGGATGCGCGGCAGGTAGAGGTGACACCAAAACGGTTCAGCAGCGGCATGGCGCAGTGTGTTCCAGCGCGAACGGCAATGCCATATCGATCCAGGATTGTCGCCACATCGTGGGCGTGGGCGCCGGCCATTTCGAACGAGAAGATGCCACCTTTGCCCGGCGCGCTACCGATCAAACGGAGAGAGTTGATGCGGCTGAGCCGCTGCTGGGCGTACTGGGCGACATCATGCTCATGCGCTGCGATGTCCTCACGGCCGAGTTGGTCCATGTAACCCAGGGCAGCACCAAGGCCTATTGCCTGAACGATAGGTGGCGTACCAGCCTCAAAGCGATGTGGCGGGTCGTTGTAGGTGATGGTGTCGGTGGTCACAACATCGATCATTTCGCCGCCACCCATATAGGGCTGCATTTCGGCAAGGAGATCATATTTGCCATAGAGGACGCCAATGCCGGTTGGTCCATAAAGCTTGTGGCCGGTCATGACGTAGAAGTCTGCGCCGAGCGCCTGAACGTCTACCTTGGTGTGGACGGAGCCTTGCGAGCCATCCACCAGCACCGGGATGCCCCGAGAATGGGCAAAGTCGATAATGGCCTTGATGGGCGTTATGGTGCCCAGGACGTTGCTCATATGCGTGATGGCGACCATGCGCGTGCGATCGCTCAGCGTCGCCGCGAAGGCATCGAGATCGAAGCTACCGTCGTCACGCACGTCCACCCAGCGCAGCACGGCGCCCTTGCGCTCGCGGTGAAAGTGCCAGGGGACGATGTTGGAGTGGTGCTCCATGATGGACAGCACGATCTCGTCGCCTTCGCTTATGCGCGGGCCAGCAAAGCTCTGCGCCACGAGGTTGATTGCCTCAGTGGCGGACTTGGTGAAGATGATTTCCTCGCGCCGTGCAGCGTTGAGGAAAAGCTGCACCGCGTCGCGGCCGCCCTCGTAAGCCTCCGTAGCCCGATTGGCGAGCGTGTGGAGGCCACGATGCACATTGGCATATTCGTGCCGGAAGGCGTGATCCATCCGATTGAGCACCTGCACCGGCTTTTGCGCCGAGGCACCGCTATCGAGATAGACCAGGCGCTTGCCGTGGATCACCTCGGAAAGGATGGGGAAGTCGGCACGGACTTTTTCGAGATCGAAGGTCATCTGTTTCTCCTTACCTCTCCCCCGAAGGAGAGGTGAGAGGCAACTGCCCTAATTCGCCAACAACCAGGTATCGATGACGCCGTTCAGCGCTTGGGCTAAGCCTTCGTCCTCGATGGGATCGACGAGTTCGGAAAGGAAGCCGCGCACCAGCATGGTTTCGGCTTCGGCTTGCGGAATGCCGCGGCTCATCAGGTAGAACAGCCAGTCCTCATCGAGCTTGCCGCAGGTCGAGCCATGGCCGCAGACCACGTCGTCGGCATAGATTTCGAGCTCGGGCTTGGAAAGGATCTCGGCTTCATCCGAGAGCATCAGGCCCTGATGCATGAACTTGGCATCGGTCTTTTGCGCGTCGCGCGCCACGACCAGACGCCCCTGCACGACTGCCCTGCCCCGCCCTCGCGCAATGGACTTGAACAGCGGCTGGGACGACGTGTGCGGCACCGCATGGTGGGCATCCATGGTGATGTCGGCATGCTGACCATCGGCCACGAGATTGAGGCCCGTGATCTCGCCATGAGCACCGGCGCCTTCGTAGCGCGGGAACAGCTGCGTGCGGCTGAGGCCTGCGCCCGCGTGGATCACGAGGGTGCGCAGGCGGGCGCCCTCGCCCAGGTGGTATTCATTGGTGGCGAAATGTGTTGCGGACCGCGGCGACAGATCGACGGTAATGTGGGTCACCACGGCATCCTTGCCCAGCGCCAGATAGGTGGCGTGGTTGCCGACATGGGCGGCGTCCGACCCGGTATAGGTCTCGACGATTGTTGCCGAAGCGCCCTCGGCGACGAAGATCTTGACCGCATCCACCACATGGGCGGCCTCGCCCTCGCTCCGATGCGCGATCTGGATCACCTGCTCGCGGCCGGTATCGATGTGGAGCGACACGGCCTCCTTCACGAGGCCATTGTTGATCTGCACCACGACATCATCGCGCGTGGAGAGGATGCCGCCCTCGACCATGCCGGGCACCACGCCCACGGGCGCCGGACCATCCTGGAATGCGGCGCCGTTGATGATGGGCAGGTTCCAGGCGCCGGCAAGGTCGAGCGCCGGAACGTCGCTCCGGTCGGCAGGCTGGCCCAGCGGTGGAATGGCCCGCAGCAAGGTCTTGAGGTCGGTATAATGGTAGCTCTCGACGCGGCGCGTCGGCAGGCCGGCCACGCTGATGCGCTCGGCGACAGCGTCGGCGCCGGCATGCCGGAGCTGGGTGATCAAGCTTTCCTCGGCTGCGCCGAGGCGCACGGGCATGGTCTGGCGCATGGGTCAGG
>CAKTFF010000002.1 GCA_934553185.1 uncultured Devosia sp. | reverse complement strand
CCTTCGGCGGCTTCGCCAGCAATTCCCGCGACATCAACGCCGACCTACTCGAGGAACAGCCATGACCCTGCACTTGAATGCCGATGATCTGGTGAAGCTGCTGACGCCGCAGGCCTACATGGAAGTCCATGACGCGGCACAGGCTGAATACGAAGCGGCCACGCCTGCTGATTTCCGATACTCGGCAACCGCCCTTCGCCGCGCAGTTGACGTGGGTATCAATGCCGCCTGGAACCGCCGCGCTGCCATGCAGGATGGGGCTCCGACCAACGAAAGACGCACCCTCGCTTCATCGCCGGCTATGGCCGGGTTGAACGATGGACGCTTGGAGAACCCCGCCCCCGTGGATGGGGCTGCGGACCGCCTGGTTATCGCTTTGGAGATGTTGCGCGACAAGCACAGTTCTCCAACGGGAACGGATGAGCAGTGCGGGGCCTGGGATATGGCGCAGCGCCTGATCGGCGTAGTCCGCAACTATTCCTCCACCCTCGCCACCCCAACCCCCGCAGTAGCGGAGGACCGGCTGTCGCGGCGCTACAGTGAATTAAAGGTGTGGGCCAAGGAAGTGCTCTTCGCCGCCGATAAGCGGCCCAAGAACCGCAGCTTGATGGCAAATGCGATTTTAGGATTGCGTGGTGCCCTTGAGCGCCTTGAAGCTCTCTCACCAGAGCCAATGGCTCAATCTGGATCGGCTGTCGATGAGGGGATGCGAGAGGCGCTGACGAGGCTATTAGACGCCGCTCGTGTCGTTCAAGCTAAGGGGGCCACCATCGGCTTTCAGTGGGCTGCGCTCGCTGTTGCGATTGGTCGCGCCAACGCAGCCCTCAACCCCAAGCACGAGGAGGGCGTGAAGTGAGCGCCACACAGATCGTTGTATTTATTCTGGTGATTTTGGGCATCGTCTACCTCGCGTATATGGGAGTTCGGTCATGACCAGTAACCCGCAAGAAAGCACGAGGGATGTGGAGCGCTACGAGGCAAGTGCCGCTTCGGATGGTGATCTGGTCTATCCAATCATGGACCTTTACCCTCAAGGCGATTGGGTCCAGTACGCTCACTACGCCGAAGCCGCCTCCCAACTGGCAGCGTTAAAGGCGGAGAATGAGAGGCTGGCGAAAGAAACACAAAAACTCACCCGCCGAGTTAAACAAGCCGAGGCTTTTGCCGAAAAACAACGCAAATTTTACCGCATCGAACGCGCCCGAGTCGAACGCGCCGAGGCACAGCTAAAGGAGTTCGGCAGCAGCCGAGTACGCGATCGCATCGGCAAAGCAGTTAGGTGCAACCTTGATCTGTTGCATGAGGCGCTGCAAGCCGAGGTCCGCGCCGCCCTCTCCCATACGGAGCCAAAGCAATGACCAGCCTTGATGGACTGATTGAACGTGTGCGTGCTGCGACGGGGCCGGATCGGGGGATCGACCGCGATATTGCCGAACGCGTCGCGGCCACGAAGTTTCGCACTGGCAAGCGCGGCCGGGAATGGTTCGAGGATAGCCATGGGGGTGTTGAAACATGGACGCGCCATCCAACACCATACACCGCCTCAGTTGATGCTGCCCTGGCGCTTGTGGAGCGGATGCTGCCGGGGTGGTGTAATTCGACTGGTCTAGATGCGGACGATCAGTGTTGGGCTTATGTCTGGTCGAAGAAGAGAGCCCTATCACCCCCTGAAGGGCAGGCGGAGGGAATGCCGTCTCGCCCCCTCGCCATCCTCCTAGCCCTTCTCACAGCCCTCAACCATCAGGCAAAGCCATGAGCAAGTTGACGAAGGCGCAGCGCGAAACCCTAAAGCATTGTCCAGACTGGTCCGCGCCGTTTGAGATCATGTATCGACGCCGCGAAGCCACTGGCGAAGTCGTAAGTCCTTATGGGCTGCGAACCACGCTAGGGCGCCTGCGCAATTTGGGGATGGTCGAATATGGCCCGCCCAACGACACTTACCGCATAACCCTCGAAGGTCGCACCGCCCTCGGTGAACAGCCATGACACGGGAAGCACTCATTGAAGTGATGGCTCGGGCGATCGATCCCGACAAGTTCAAGTTCTGGCAATTATCCTACGACTACGAGATAGCGCAAAGCGGTGATGCCGATGAGGCGCTAGCTTTTGCTAATTGGTGCCATAATCTGGATGCCATCCGCCAGCAAGCGGAAGCTGCCGTGAAGGCGGCGGAACAAGCTGGCTATCGTCTGGTCGCCTTCAATGTCGGTGAAGTTCCGCCGCTTGTTATTGCGGAGGAAGCACCATGAGCCTAGTGCAATGTCCCTCGCACCAGATCCGCATAGTCATTCCAGTCGTTGCACAGCCTTGCCAGCTTAGTGGCTTTGGACGGGTGAGCCTGGGCAATGCCTTCAAGCGTGGCAATCTCCGCCGTGAACAGCGGCAGGTTCTCGACCGACGCCACTCCCTGACGATAACGCGCGAGGGTTTCACGGCTCTTGATGATGCGCTGATCTGCTTCGGCTTCGGTCATGGGCAGTATCGTGGAGTGAGCCGGGGAGATGGTCAATGGTAGCTTTGCCCGACATTATTTCGCCGGAAGAGTTGGCCGCCAAGATGGGCTGGTCACCGCGTCGTGTCAAAGCCCTTGCGCGATCCATCGGCGCTTGTCGTATCATGGGCAACCGAATGTCCCTCACCCAACAGGACGTAGACGCCATATTGGAGGCCAGTCGGCCATGCCCCTCAGGCTTAAAAAGCGCGGCGACATCTGGTGGTACAGCGGCACGGTTGCCGGCCGGCGACTACGCGGCTCTACAAAGACTGCGCAGAAGCTCGAAGCCCAACGCATCGCCAACGAGGTCGAGAGCCGCGAATTTGAAGGTCGTCGCGATCCAGGGGCAATCCTGACGTTCGCGCAAGCCGCTATTGAGTATCGGAAACACCGACAGTCAATCCCAAGGTACATCGAAATGGTCGAGGATTACTGGAAGGACACGCTGGTCAGGGACATTACCAAGGGGGCTCTACGCCGGGCCGCCATGACACTGATGCCCAAAGCCACCGGCGCGACCCGGAACCGGGCGGTGATCGTGCCCACAAGCGCGATCATCAATCATTGTGCCGAACTGGATCTGTGCCCGCCGTTCAAGGCAAGCCGCTTCCCCGAGATCAACAAAACGAAGGAACCGGCAACCTGGCAGTGGATCATGGACTTCATGGCGCACTCGTCGCCGCATCTCGGAGCCCTCGCTTGCTTCATGTTCATGACAGGCGCCCGCGTCGGTGAAGCGGTGAATGTCGTCTGGGACGATGTTGACCTGTCAGGCGCCCGGGTGCGGATCGTCATGGGCAAGCTGGGCGGGGTGGAGCGCATCGCGCACATGCCGCCCGAGCTCGTGGCAGCATTGGCAAACATCCCGAGCAATCGGGAAGGCATGGCCAAGGTGTTTCCTTACTCCATGGCGAGCGCCGTAACGCTGCCGTGGAAGGCGGTTATCACCCGCGGCAACCTCAAGAAGATCACGCCGCATGGATGCCGTCACGGCTTTGCCACCACGCTGCTCCAGGCTGGGGTGGACCCAGCGACAGTGGCCCGAGATGGCGGCTGGGCGTCACCAGCTCAGCTGTTCGCCACCTACGGCCATGCCCGCGAGGATAGAACGGTAACAAATCTGCTTTCTGGCATGCCACAGGCACAAACCAGTGGAGCGAAGCGTAAGAGTATGATATAAAAAGATAAATCGCGAACATCTAACCCTGCGTTAGGGCAAGATGTCCTGATTGCCGAAGTACCGGAGAGGCCGGAAAAGCGCAAGGGCCTTGATGATGTTGGCTGGGAGAGGTCGCAAGATCATGCAGCTTCAAACCGGAACATGCGCAGAACACGCCGGCGCTGCTGGCACACTATTGGCACACGGGTGTTCGTCACCTGTTCTGGATAGGAGAGCGAAAATGAGGCATGCCGTACGCTGGAGTGACAATGATCGATACTTCGGGCCGTTCACATACGCTTATGAACCGCGCTACAGCAAACTTGCCCTGATGCTGAAGTCGCGCGGCGACGATGATGACGACAGCGGCCAGTGTTATTTGCGCATTGGCTTGCTGAGCCACACACTGATCGTCGCATTGCCGGAGATTATCCGCCCCTACCGCGAGAAGGTGTTTCCAGAGTGGGATAACGCGACAGTTCAGCGTCTAGGCCGGAACTGGTACTGGAACATTGACGCCCGAGAGTTCGGGTTTAGCTACAGCGAAGGCTACCTGTCAATGCACTTCGGCCGGCAGACCTACGACAGCTCGACTTGCAAACAAAAAGGATGGTTTCCGCCCTGGACGCAATGGCGACATGTCCGACGCAGCTTTTACGGGGTCGACGGGGCCCATGTGTCGACCTTACCCAATACGGGCAAAAGCTATCGGGACGATCTGGGCCGCTGGGAACGCGAGCGCGCGATAGAAGATGCCGTGCCCACCGTGGCCTTTGCCTTTAAGGACTTCGACGGCGAGCAATTGACGGCCACCACAAAAATCGAGGAGCGCGAGTGGCGACTTGGGGAGCGCGGCTTCAAATGGCTGTCGCTATTTCGCAAGCCCAAGATCAGCCGGTCGCTCGACATTTCGTTCTCTGGCGAGACGGGCAAGCGCAAAGGCTCATGGAAGGGCGGCACTATCGGTCACAGCATCGAAATGCAGCCGGGCGAACTGCACGAGGCCGCATTTCGGCGCTATTGCGATGAACGCGCCATGACCATCCGCAACCGCAGCAATCAGCCTGTTCATGGGTAGGGAGAGACGATGATGGAACTCAACTACCGAACCTTCATGTCCGCACCAGTTGGCAAACAAGCGCATGCACGTGTGCTGGTTGAGGGGCCAGTAACGGCAAAGGCGCTTCGCAGCCTTATCCGAATGTTGAAGCTCGACCTGGAAATCTTGGAGGATGGTCGGGTGCCGGTTGTTGAAGCTCCTATCGAAGAGACGCCGAAATGAGTGCGGCATGCTTTTACGGCAACGACGTAGCTAATTTCACGCGCAGTGAAGTGGTTCAAATTCTACGAGCCGCACAAGGGCGGGCGTGCAGCATTTGCCAAAAGCACCTCACTCGATTTGACGCAACGATTGATCATGTAGTCCCGCGCAGCCTCGGTGGCTCACACTCTTTCCGGAACTGGCTGCTGGCGCACAAGGTCTGCAACGAGGCTAAGGGGAGTGAACCCCCGCAACAGCACGAAATTGATCTTCTAAGCAAGGTAATCGCCCGACTGTCACTCTAACCGCAAAAGGAAAATGTCATGAAAGCAAGTGCCCCACTGCCCCAAGCTGACTATGAGGCTGCCGTCTACAAAAACGCGCTTCTCTCGATAATCACAGCTGTGAATAAATACTTACCCCCCGATGGCCCCTTGGGCAAAAAGGGCCTCATCAGCGCTGTGATCGACGCCGTAGATCATTGGGAAGTTGTACATGCGCTAGGTCTTCAGGGCGGGGTCATGTGGCCTAAGGAAGGCAAGGCCGATCCCTGTGTCTGCCATATTTGCCAGAAAGCATACGTCACAGACCTACTCGTTCCCGACGATGTTTGGGATAAAATCAAACCTGACAACTTCCCAGACGGCGGCGGTTTGCTTTGCCCTACATGCATCATAGACCGCGCTGCTGACAGGTGCGGATGGACTGTGGGCTTTGCCTACAAAGGGCGGAGAGGCAAAGAAATTACGGCAGGCCGTCGCGCATGCCAACCCTATCGCTCCGACTCCTAACCCCCTCATATCGGAACAACTGTGCAGAAGGATTGGAAGAATGAATGAAATGACGTTTGACGAGTGGTGCGACCAGATCGACAGGCTCGCACGCAAGGTATGGCCTGAGCAGCAGAGCTACACACACGACACGGGGCGGGATTGCTGGCTCGATGCGTTTAAGTGCGGAGCCAGCCCCGAAGAAGCATGGTCAGAAGAATGTCTAGCCGCGCAGGAGATGTGAGACGCGCCATGGAAGCTGAGTGAAGAACGCTCGGCACTGCGCCAGTCGGCGTGCCGCTGAAGGTGTGGTGCCGTCTGCTCCCAGACGTTGCAGCAAGCGACTGGCGAGAGTGGGATGCCATCCAAGCGCACAGGGGCTGGTGGCAGTTGTATGGTCGCCAATCAGGACGAATATACCCAACCCACTGGCGACCTTATCCACTCCCCACCCTCTAACCCCCATTCACTGTCTTAATGCCTGGTAAGGAGAGAATAGATGACGAAGACCGCAACTGTCACCATAGCCAGAGCCATCAGAGCCGCTAAAGCGAAAGAGCGTGAAGCGTGTGCGCAACTACCCATGACTTCACCCGAAACGACTTCGCCCGGTTCACGCCGCCGCTTCAATACGAAATTGCCATCGCCATTCGCAACAGAAAGCTCAAATGACTAAAATCGACCTAAGCGAGCCGAACCGCATCCTTGACGCTCAGGTTCGCACCATATCGGTTGGAGAAGCTCACCTTGGCGTCCTAGAGCTCGATACGGAACAGGGCTTTATCCCGCTTGTGGTGAACCGAAACTTGGCGGCACTTATTATAATAGACCTAGCGGACTTCATGGCCGCACACGAGGTGGATGACGACCAGCCTCCATTCTAAGGCAACTGCTCCGGCGGCTGCCCTTCTGGCTTCCACACGATAGACACCTCGCCTCTTGGCGTCCAAGCCCCTACAGGGGAACAGACCGGGCAGCGTGTCCAGCCCATCCATTTGCCTTTGATACGGTGAATAGCTTCGGATAGCTCAGACCGGCACGTGGGGCAGATCATCCCCACATCAGCCGGTAGATCAGGGCTCCGCAAAGGGCACTGGCGATAGCCACGGCAAGGATGACATAGGTGTTCTGCCTCGATGGCGCCGGCAGTGGCTCGCTGGCAGCGGAAAAGCACAGCAGACCCGCGCAAAGGATCCAATACGCGAAAAACCCGTTGATCGGACTGTCCACCATCCACTGAGGACGCCCGTCAAGCCTCACGGCCAGCAGCCAGGCCTCACGAGCGCCAAAGCCGAGCCAGAACAGCTCTAGCCCCATGAGCAGGCGCCATTCGCCCTCGTTGGTGCCGCCCCGATACTTTTCCCATGCCTTGGGCAGGTAGCGGAACACATTCGCCAGAGCGATTGCGATGCCGCCGCTGGCGACGATATTGCGGGTTGTGTCAGTATCGAGCGCAGCGACCGAAAGCCAGTACAGGGCAGCTGCCACAACCGTCCAGATGACGTTTCGGTTCATTTTCGCACCTCAGAGATGATCGTTGCAAACAGCTTGTCGGTGCGCTCGCTGCGGGCCAGTTGGGCAAGCATACGCTCTTCCTTGGCCTTTTCTGCGAGTTCGGACGTGTCTATCGGTTTGATGTGGAGAAGGCGTCGAATAAGGGCCATCATCTCTGCCTCGCTTCGATGATTGCTTGCAGACGATCCATTTTGCGGTCGCCTTCCTCGCGCTCCTTCTTGGCGTCTGTGGCGGCGTCGAGAAGGTCTTTGATGCGCGAGGCTTCACTTGCTCTCAGAGCCCGGTGAAGGCCGATAACCCCCATCCCCATCAGGACCACGCAGACCCAGCCCACAAGGGCCAGGATGCCGATAGGGCCATAGGTTAGGAGGTTATCTGCGACCTTCCCGGCCGTTTCTTCGACGGTGCCCATTATTCACGCGACGGGCGGCGTTCAGGTACATGACGCACAACGCCGAAAATATGCACCCAACGATCAAAAGCACGGCCATCAGTGTACCCAGCCCGTCCAAATGCCGCGGTAAAACCGATCGTGAAGATGGCAAGGATGTTGACCAGCTCTAGCGCGGCGCCGTGGGCGTCGTGGGGGATCAACCCTGCTCCAACGAGGTTGTGCGCCAAGTAGGCCATATTGATAAACGCAGAGATTAGATAGAGCAGCGCCAGGCGCATTTCCCATCGATACTGCCCACGAAGGCAAAGCGCTGCCACCAGAAAAGCGTCGAACAGGAACCCGACAGCCTCGGCGTAGGGGCCTTTGACATCCCAGTACGCCACGCTCGCCAAATAGGTGACTACGATTAAAGCCAACCAGCCTATGAACCGCCGATCGCCCCATGCGATGAGGGCCGCTGCTGCGGCCCCCGACAAGATCAAGACGTTCCACACGCTCATCGTGATTACCTGCTTCCACTGGCGATAGTCGGCAGATCAATGCCGAGCTCATCGGCCCGAGCCGTCAGCTTGCGGTGAAAGGTGAACAGTTCCATCTCCAGGTTTGCAGCCAGACCGGCAAGCGCCTTGGCTTCGGCGGCGATTTCCCGGCTTTCAAGGAACCCTAGACCTTCCGGCCCCTGCCCGTGAATGTCGGTGATGACCTTAGCCACAGCCAACAGTTCCTTGGACACGGTGGACGATGCCTTTTCGGCCTTTTCCATGGATTCCGCACCCTTTGCGACCAGTTCTTCAATGCTCATTGTAGCCCCGCTGGCGATGATGTTCATGGGTTCCCTCCTGGTTCATCGCAGACCAGGATAGGATGGAAGGATTGGGGATGGCTTACTAGCCGATGCGACCGACGAGACGATCAGCAGCCGACCGGGCAGTCATGGTGCCAGCGACGTTGCCGGGCAGCTCGACACGCTGACCGTTGATCACAACCTTGTCCTTCTTGGACTCGGCAATGCCACGGGCGGCCCCGACGATAATTGCCACGACGCCGCCGCCGCCGACCGCGATCAGGATGGCTTCCTCCGCACCGCTGCGGAACAAGTCCCAAAACTCGATTGGCACCCAGCCCTTTGCGACGAGGAACGAGCCTAAGGCAACGAGGACGTAGTTCACGATAGTCCGATTGATGATGTTAGTGAGCACGATGGAAGCTCCTATGCTTCGTTGGTGGAAAGGGGCTGCCCGCGACTGTCGATGACGGGCAGATTGTACCGCTCATCGAGCGGCGCGATGCTTGGCCAGCGATAGCCTAGGACGCGGGCGCGCGAGAATGGGGCGATGCTCACGGCGTCGCCCTGATTGCCACCGAGAACCATCAGGTTCCCCGCCTTGTCCTTGCCGACAATGAAGCCAACATGGCCAGACCAGCCATTGATGCTGCCGCGCCAAAACACGACGATGGCACCGACTGCGGGCCGGGTGATAGGATTGCCAAACTTGAGCCAGTTACGGGCGCCCCAAGGGTTTTTGATGTAGCCCCTGCCGTCCTCGTCCAAGACACCGCCGACGAACGATCCGCACCATGCGGTTTCATCGTCGCGGAATGGTGCCTTGAGCTTGTCGAGCCACTTGGTGATAAATGGCGCATGTTTCGGGCCCGGCGTTTCGGACATGCCAAGATAGGCCCTGGCTCGCTTGAGCCATGACGGATCGTCCATGATGGACCTCTGTTGTTGTGAGGGATTAGGGCTCTAGGGCAGCGACGCGAGCGCGCAGAGCCTGCACTTCGCGGATAAGGAGAGGCACAAGCTTGGAGGCGTCATAGCCCCAAGGGAAGAACGTCTCATCGCCGGGGTTATCGCCCTCGGAACCTGGCGAAACGGCATCCGGGAACACGGTGTACAGCTCTTGAGCCTTTGGTCCGTAGCCAACGGTGCCGCCTGCCCGCCATTCGTACTGATAGATATCAATCGCATCAAGGATTAGGCCAGCGTCGAAATCGACAAAATTACGCTTCAGCCTTTCGTCCGAGCTGGTGTTGAACGATGTCGTGCTGCCATTGGTCGTGACAGATCCGACATAACCATTCGGGTTTGCAAACTGCTGGTGCGTTGCACTGGTTGCCACCGAAGTCGAGGAGCGAAGGTTCGCAATACCGCCGCCGGTGTAGAGATACTTCCCAGCGGTTTGCCCCGTTGGGCTGAATGTGCCCCAGTAAGTGTCAGGCACGTTGATCCTCTCAGCAGTGACTTGAACGGTTCCGTCCGGCCCCGAATAGATGTCGATGTTGCCTGGGGTATTGCGTCGAAAGGTGAGATTGTTAGGGTTTCGACTATCGAGGCCGAAATAGCCGACCGGCGCTCCCGTATCGTCTTGAAACCGAATAATACTTAGGTCTGCCGGCCCTGGTGGACGCAAGATAATTGCCTGAGAAGTTCCCCTAAACGTCTGCGTTGCGGTCCATGTGTTCGCTGTTGCCGTACCGCCGAAGGTGACGCCTATACCGGCCTTAATCTGGGCCATTAGGGTACGGATCGCATTATTGATGCCGCCCGGCGGGCAACCTTCAGCGATGTTGGTCCCGGCAATATCGGTGTTATCGTTGGCTATCGTGGACCAACTTGCTACGTCGTTTTTCGCCATGGGTTATCTCCGGCTGTGTCGTGGGATCAGCTTGCGCGGGCCTTGCGATGAACCCCGCGAAACAGCCCCGCTGTTGATGTCTGTGAAACTACCGTCCTCGTTCGCCCGCAAGGACCGGTTGCCAGCGCCGCGATAGATTTGGCCGACCTGATAGGTGCGGTTAGCGTTCGATGTGCCTCGGAACGTCTGCGGACGCGGTGGGGCGGGTGAGAACGGACGAATGGTGTTTGAGCCATCCACCAAGACCTCTAGTGGCGGACGACTGGTCGGCATGGGTGTGATCGGCATAGGCGGACGGGGCGCAGCCGGTGCAGCAATCGCGGGCTGCAGCTGCGGCGCTGGGGGAACGGGCGGCGGTGTGACGCTCAGTTGGGTTCCAACGCCCACCGGCCGCGCCATCGGCATTGGAGGGATCTGAGCAAATTGTGTCGGGGGCGCTGGCGGACGAACCGGCGGCGTGAGTGCTCCGCCGATGTCGGTGCCGATCTGCGCAACCCGCGCCGGTGTGATGCTGCCGTAGTTTTCAGGCAGACCGGGCAAGCTTGGCGCGAGGCGATCGTTCATTGGCGCCATGGGCCGGGTTGGGCCACCTTGCGCGTAAAGCGATGCCATAGCGGCCATATTGGGCGTTGCAGGCGCGATCGGCGGAGCAACAGGAGCCGCCGGCGGAGCGACGGGCGGCAGTCTAGCCGGTGTTGGAACAGGCGGGGGTGTATATCGCTCCTGCCCGGCGTAGCTCGACGCTACAGACATAGGCATAGGCGGCACAGGGCGGGCAATTGGGGCTGGTGCTCGGTCTTGCCCCGCATACGACTGTGGAACGCCCTGAGGCATCGGAGGAACCAGCCGGGAAACAGAAGGACGCGGTACGACACGATCCTGCGCAGCATAGCTCTGCGTTGCCGTCATCGGCATTGGCGGCACACGCGGAGGCGCGGAACGATCCTGACCGGCATACGATTGCGGCGCCCCGATCGGCATCATCGGCGGGCGTGGCGGAATAGGTGCAGCAACTACCTTGTTACGGGCAGTCACCCTGTCCTCGACAGACGCCGGGATCGGCGCGACAGGCGTCTCCTGTTGCTTGGCGATGAACCGGTCGAGAGCCGAAGAAAGCTCCGGCCGCTGTGGCGCAGGAGTGTCGAACACTTGCTGCATCACGCCCGGATCTGTCAGCTTGGCGGATGGCGGCAAGGGCATAGGGGTCCGCATTGCGGCGATGTTCATCGAGGGCAAGATCGGTGCGGGTGCGGGTGGCGGCGGAACAACGTCGAGAGCAGTGCCAACGGCGTTCGGCACGTCCATTGGCGGGATCGGAGCCGACGCGAAGAACGCATGACCGCCATAGTTGCCTTTGGAAGTCATCGAGTTAGCCCAGAAGGGCTTGCTGATCGTGCCTGGGGCGTAATAGTGATCAGCCCCACCCGTGGGGTCTCCGGGCTGCTGAGCGAGTTCCCAAGCGGCTTGTGCAGCAGCAAGGGCCTGCGGGTCAGACCAAGCCTTTCGAGCTTCTGGCCCAGGTTTGCGCAGCCCGGTATATTGCTTGCGCTCTCGCACCACCTGCTCCGGGGTGAGGCCACGTAGGGCTGCCCGGTTCAGGATCGTTTCCGCCACCCTGCGCATGCCCTCAGGTCCTTCGGCGTATGCCTCTGCGATCAGGGTTTTAAGAACGTCATCGGCCATGCTATATGGCTCCTATGCCCGATATTGATCTTGAGCCCGGCGAGTTCCGGAGATTGCAGAAAATTCCCGATCCTGGGGAGCACATCTGGGGAAGAGGCGCGAGTAATCGCACCTACTCTCTGTACGTAGGTGTGGCGGCACTATTGGTGGTGGGGCAAGTTTGGGCCGCCGGGGAGCTATTCAGTTGGAAACTCTGGGGAGTGGTTGGGCCTTCCATGCTCTTGGCATGGGCACTTCTGCTGCGCTTCCCAGCATTCTTTCTGACAAAACTAGACTAGCGGGCAGTCATAGCATTTACGCCAGGCAGTCCGCGTCTCAGCAGTTGTTCAAGAGCAGTTGCCGAGTTGGGGTCGAGAGGTGGAACGATTTGCAGCCCTTCCGTGGCTACGGCACCTAATGCGCGATTGGCGAGATTTCCGGTAAGCCGCTCACTGCCAACTTTGGCTAGCGCTCCAATAGCCGGACCGGCTACCATGCCGACCCCTGGGGCAACAGTGTTACCAAGGAACATGCCCGCAGCACCACCGATGCCGTTAGTTGCTGTGTTGCCGCCGAACCCAAACGTTCCAAGGAGTTTCAGTAGGTTGGATGTCTTTGTGCCGTCAACCACGTCCATGATTGCTTGCTTTTCGGCCGCCGAGAACCTGCGCCAAGTTTCGGGGTTACGTGCCAAAGCGCGAAGAGCGTTCCTGACGCCTTTTTCAGGACCTGACGCCGCCATCTGACCAATTCGAATAGCCTCCTCGACCATTCCAACTTTGCTGGCTCGTGACCATCCGCTTATGCCCCGGATCAATGCGTTCGCCGCATCCTTGGGGTCGCTTCCGCCCAGAATGTCGCCGGGCTTTAGCGTCTGGACAAAGTCGTCAAATTTGCGGATTACCTCATTGGCAAATGCCGCATCGCGCCCCTCAGAACTGATAGCCACCTTTTGCGCTGCCTGGCGGATGATGTGCAGATCTTTTAGGTCCACTACCGTCCCGTTGCCACGAGATAGATCGTCTGCGGTTTGCATCATCATGTCGAGCAGCCCGACGGACTTTTGATCCAAATTGGTGTTGATGCGGAGCTTGTCTGCAGTTCCCTTAACGCCACCAAGGAACCGGAAAAAGGCATTATCTGAGACGGCGATGGGCGTTCCGCCTGTAGCCTGCTCAAAGGCTTGAGATGCAGCCGTTCGGAGTTCGCTTGCTGCCGGAGCAGATTTCGCGGCTGCGTTTAGCACAGATGCTTGCTGCCCTCGTTGTACGGCCTTGCCGACAGCATTACCAACAAATGGTATGGCCGTACCGATTGTGGCACCAACACCCCCGCTGCCAAGAGCATTTGCCACTCGGTCGCTTACGCTGCCCTCACCCGCGCCAAACCCATAAACAGTGCCTTGAGCGCCGCCCACAGCCCCCGTAGAAACAGCGCGTTGAAGCAGGTTAGCACCACGACCGGCCAACTGACCACCCGCCACAATACCTGAAGGGATTGCCCCGGCAATTTCAGCGGCCACGGAGCCAATCGGATTTACGTCACGCTCTCGGTTCAGGGCATTTCGGCTTTCGTCAACCACTTGGTTGTATGTACTGCCAAAGTCCCCGCCCTGCGCTGCAGCAATTCCTCCCCGCACCGCACCCCGCAGCTCATCGGCAAAGCCAAACGTCGTGCCCTGAACGAAGGGATCAAGGATTGAGCTTTGTGTCTTAGTGAACTTGGGGTCGCTCACTTGTGGCAAGGACGCGCCTGCACGAGCTTGTTGCGCTGCCCAATTTGCATACTCGCGTGTGCCCGGCTTGAAGCCAACTGGGGGTGCACTATTGCTGGCAAGGGGCGCTGAAGGTGAGGGCGCACCCACCCCAATCTTCGCAGCAATTTCCTCCACAGCCGCGTTCTGCTGTTCCGGCGTCATGCGGAGAAACTCGTCTCCAACCTTGACCTTCTTGCCGCCGATGTTGAGCGTTGCCATTACGGTTCAATGCTCCATGAAAGCCCGCCGGACGTGGTGTTGGCTGCCGGCATTTGCCCATAGCCTGCGTCGAAATATTCGCCGGACCGCATCGCATCGGCCTTCTGCCGGTTAAGGGAAATCCGTCGCTGAGCAGCTGCCTGAGCGCGCTTATAGATGGCTTCGCGCACCGGTTTGGGCTGATCAACCGAACCTTGGATGTCCAGCAGGATCTGACGCTCACCTTCTGTCGGTGCGCCGCCGAACGTAGCTTTGAGGCTTTCAAGCGCGTTCGTCATTACAAGGTTATCTAGCTCAAGCGTTGCCTGTGCGCCTTGGTCTCCGAACAAGGCCAATGCACCAGCGCGCTGCTTGGAAAACGGGCCTTCATAGGCGGCCTGGCTAAGCTGCAGCGCACGATCGAGGCTGGCAATCGACTGCTCGCTTGATGCTGCCGTTTCGTCTGCTGCAATGATCGCCTGCTGGATGGTCGCGTTCATCGGGTTGTCGCGGGCTGCTGGTGCTTTTGGCCCACCCACGGGGACAAATGTGCCGCCTTGCATGTAACCCTTGACTGGCTGTCCCGTCTGCGGATCGTAGGTTTCCACGATCTGGGGCGCTTCACCCGAACCACCGATGAAAGCGGCAAATTCGGGGTTTGCCTGCGCGAACTGGAAGTTCTGCATATCTGCGGTGAGATTTGGTTCCTTAGGCTGCAAGCGCTGCAGCGCCGTGTTCCAGGCATTCCCCACGTCGAGCCCGCCGCTTTCGACACCAGCAACAAGGTCGTTCATGCCCTGCTGCTTGAGCCATTCCACGGTTTGATTGATGCTGTCCTGCGTCTTAGTTGCGGCGGCCCGTTGTTCTGCCTGAGCATCGCGATAGGGCTGCAGCTCGGCCGTTCGGTTGGTTGCGGATTGCAACACGCCGCCGAAGCCCTGACCGTTGACCAGGCCATAGCCTAGGTCGGAGAGGGCATCAGCACCGAACTGCCGGATCTTGGGATCATCCCACCAATTGCCTGCCATTTAGAAGCCCCTTGGCTTGACGAAGTTACTGGCAAGGTTCGCACCGAAGCCCAAAGCCTGCTGCCACCACGGCGTTTGCTGCTGCGTCCCAGGCTGCCCATTCAGCGCGTTGAGCGCTCCCAGATACTGAGCCGCGTGGTTGAACCCCGCATTTTCAGTGCGGTCGAACAGATCGGCCTCGGCAAGCAATTGCGCCTGGTTTGCGGCATCCTGCACCTGCCCGGCCTGCATGATCGCCTGACCGGGCGCAAGGGTCGCTTGGAACAGCCCCGGAGCCGCTGCTGCGGCCGCACCCGCGTTGGCGATGCCCTGCTGACCCATCTGGAACTGGTTTTGCAATGCACCACTCTGCCCGGCCAATGCGCCCATCTGGTTCACAAAGCCTTCTTGCCGCTGTCCCTCAATCGCTGCAAGCGCCCGCTCCTGGCGGCCGATGTCGTTCTGATAATTTTGGTAGTCGAGGTTCGACAGAACGCCGGTGGCAGCTTGTCCAGCGGCATCACCCATCACGGAAGAACCAAAGCGCCCATTGGCAGTGAAAGCCGTCCCCACGCCGCTCAGGGCATCGTCAAGCGCGTTCTGTCGCACCTGCGCATAACCCGGCGCCGCCTGCCCAAACTGCTTGCCCTGCGCCACGCCCATCAGTTGCTGTTCAGTCAGCGATTTCCCGCCCGCCTGCGTATAGAGGTTGCCGTAATTGTTGCCGACGCTGCCCAGCGCGCCGATATTGTCTTTCATGGGCTTGGTGAGCCCGCCGGAATTGACCAAGCCAGTATTCCAGTTGTAGGCGCCTTGCAGCCCGCCACGGTTGTCGTTTGCGGTATGCGTGATCATGTCCAAGCCACGATCGGTGCGCCCGCCTAGCCCTGCATAGAGGCTTTGACCAAAGACCTTCGGGCCATCCTCAAACGAGTTGTTCAGCGATTGAGCAAGATTGGCACCAAGGCCGCTCACTGCTCTTGATCCTGGTGTGTCACCCTTGGCCATTAGATCACCTTCACAAGTGTAGAAACGCCGCCGGAGCGGTCAGTAACGGAATAGTCGGGGAGCACTCGTTCCCAGCCGCGACGACCTTCGATGCGCATGCTGGTGCAACCCTGCTGCTTGGCGATTGTCTCTAGATCGCGGATCATGCGCCGAAAGGCTTCGGGTCCAGTCAGTGATCGGCCGGCGGCATAGACCAGGTAGAATGTTCCATTGCCCGTCGCGGAGATCAGCCAACCGTCCGCTTCATCGCTGGCCCGGAACGCAGCATATTCGCCCGATTGCAGCTTGCTCTTCACGTCAGCTTCGGACTGATTGCCCGCCGCAATTGCGGGACGCAAAACGTCGAACATGCCCTGCCAAGGCAGCCGGTCCGCAGGCACAAAAGTGAGCATTACCGCTCGGTCAGCGCGCTCAGTACGGACACATGCAGGGCGCCGGCAGTCCCCGCCTTAATGCGGAGGATTTCACCGATGCCCAAAACTTCGTCGCGTAGCTCGATCCAGTCATTCGCCGGAACCGTGTCGCCCTTCGCGAGATAGAACACGGCGGCATCATCCAACACGCTGAGATCGAACGTCACAGCATTGCCCGTCACGTTGGCGATGTGGATCTTGGCGATCGGCTGCTTGTTGATGCCCGCAGGCAGGATTACCGTTTCATCCAGGCCCGCAATGGTCCGGGTCGGCTCGGGAACGCCGAACTGCGTCATGAACAGGGTCATCGTTTGCCGCCCTTGGTAATCACCAGATCATCGACGCCCCGTAGGTACGTCCACGTATCGCCTGCCGGGGCCTGCGCGGTCAGCGTCAGCACCTTGCCCCTACCCCGCAGTGGAACCCGGCCCGAAGCCTGCATGGAGGCCGGCGCTTTCATCGCGCCCGTATCGGAAAGCCGATCGCGCACTGTCAGCGCCAAGGTAAATGCCTCGCCGTCCGTCACCGGCATAGCCCATGTAACCAGCATGGATGAGGTGTCGGTCAGCGTTGCTGTGTCAATGGAAGCCGGAAGGTTTGGCCCGTTGAAGAAGCCGAATTTGCGATCAGCGTCGAGTGCGGCGAGTGTGGGGCGACCACCCTTCCACACCGCGCTATCCAGCGAATAAGGCAGCGCATCGAGCGAGCCGAAGACGTTCATATCTTCCAGCGTATAGGCTGGGCTCGACATGCGCATAATGTCGGCCGTGCTTTCCTCGGCCTCGACAAATTCACCGGTGCCGATGTCGTAAACGATCAGGTTCTGCAGCACGGCCCCGGATACAGTGCCCGCAGCATAGCGCCAGACCACTTGCCGGTTTAGCGGGTCATAAGCCCCGGACAGTCCGTCCATCTGCCCCAGGGCCGCTGCAAACGTCCGGTTGACCTTATCTTGGCCGATTGGTTCAAGCCCGCCTGCCGTAAGGCGGTAAAACCCGCTCGTGTCGTAGAAATACAAAGCACCGGGCGCCTGAACGATGCACTCCCGGTTTACGGCCCCAACGCCCTCAGCAACCTTGTCCTTGCGGTACACCAGTCGATCACCGGTTACGCTCAGAAGGGACACGGCTGCTTTCTGGATGACCCCGGCAACGCCGTCATTGAGCGGTCCGCCTCCCATCAGGCCTTCGCCGTCTGCAAATTCCTGCGCACCGGCACCGCGCGTTTTCCAGTTCGTGTAATCGCCAGGCGCCGAATTGCGCATCAACTGGTTCTGCCCGTCGCAGGCGAGTGCAAAAACGCATTCGAACGCAGCGAACAGCGACACCGCCTTGGGCGCACCTACAACGGCCGTCACAGCCCCGCCAAGCTCGACATTATAGGTGAGCATACCATTAAAGGCATTCGTTGCCAGCAGACGCGGCCCATATTGGAGCATGCCCCAGCTGTCGCCGGTCGGCACAGTGTAGCCAGTGCCGATCTCGGTAAAGCTGAAGTCGGAATTGAGCATGTAGAGCTTATTGCTCGTGCCGAAAAACCCCTTGAAGGCGCCATCTTGAGTGACGACGGCAAGAGAGCCCCGGCTTTGGCCGGGAAGAGCTTGGGCCGTGGCAGGAACCGCCAGCGATGCCCGGGGATGATACGATATGCCCGACCCGTCCCGCCGTGGGTGCACGTTTAGGACGCGGCGCGACACGCCTGGGTTGGTTTCCGCCATGTCGGGCCGATATGGGCCGAAGGACAGCATTAGGGCGCCACTCTGGGCAGCACGAGCCCGGTGCGGCCATACTGCGCCACTGTGTTCTGCAGGTTTAGCTCAGCAAGGGCCTGCTGCGCCTTGCCCTCGTAAATGGCGCCGTTCTGCCAATCCTGCTCGAAGCTGCAGCCTTGAGCAAGGCAGGCATAGAAATACACGTCCGGCGCCGTCTCAATCAGCCAATTGGTTGGGTTAGCATCGTTGAGAGGCGGCAGACGTTCGTAGTACGTCACAGCAAAGGCGCGGTTCGCCCCGTTGGCAATGGTCAGCGTCGATCCGCTAATGTTGTAGCTGTAAGGCACATTGCCGAAGGCCACGCCGCGGATAGCGATGAAATCCGATGGCAGCGCAACCGTACCGCTCGAATTTGCTGAGAGCGTTGTCGTCACTTCGCGCTGATAGCCAACCAGCTGCCGGCGCAACCACGCCTCGGCAAGCGAGACCATGAGCGGCACCTGGTCGGTGAACTCGCTCGAGCCGTCACGCTCTAGCCATTTGGCTGTTGCCTCTTGGAGCGAGGCATAATCGGTGATCATTACACCAGACCCAGGCGGCGATTACGCAGCGCAGCGCGACGGGCCAGTCGGAAGGCCTTGCGCGATAGCCGTTCGCGCCACTTCGCGCCCGTGTGGGCGGTCACGATGTCGTCCTGCACCCGGCGATCGGCATAAATGCGGATCACCGCATTGACATCGCGATCTGGGGAATAAAGTCCGCCTTCAACAGCGGCCGTCACGATTGGCTTGATCATCAGATTTGCCCTTCTCGGGTGCGCCAGGCGGCGTTGTCGCCATCGTTGAGCCAGCGCTTGAGGAATTGGGTGTCTTGCTGCTGGAAGGCCTCGTTGAGCCCACCAGAGTAGAACAGGCCCGCTGGGATGCTTGCGACCTTGCTGACTTCGCCGAACCGGGCATCGCCCACGGCATTGCGCTCGGTCTGGTTGGCTTCCACCAGCGTATCGACGGGATAGTCGGTGCGGATGACGAGCTTTTCGCCGTCCCACAGCTTCCATACGTAGCGAACGCCGATGATTGAGAGCTCGTGGTCGAGCTCCCAATCTCCGTCACGGACTGCCATCGGTCAGCCCGGCAGCGGATCGTTGCGCTTGGCTTTGCCCGCATTGAGCAGCGCCTTCGCCTCGTCCTTCGTGGCCCGATAGTTCTGGCCCTCTTCGCTGTCGGCGATGACCCGGCGGGTGCCGCTGGGGTCCGTCTTGTCCTCGACCCAAATGTCGTGTGTCAGGGCGATCGGCGTGTTTCGCTTTTCGCCCTGCGTCGCGGGGTCGTAATCGAGCTTGCCGTATTCAGCCGGCGGAATGGCGCCTGTCACCTGCCAGTCAGCATGGCCTTCAAGAGCCGCCTGGATCTCAGCGCGGAGACGATCTTCGGACCACTCGTTGTCCACGCGAATGTTAAGCTCGTTGGCCTTGATGACCAAGGGCGAGCGCACATTCATGTCGGGCAAGATGTTGTTGTCCACTTCACGGTTGCCGGATGCCGACACGGTTTCATGGATGACCTTGGGGGTTTCCTCGGTCTTGAGTTCCTTGCCCTTGTCGTCGCGCGGCGTGTCAGCCACATACTCGACGCGGACCGGCTGGCCTTCGGTCAGCACACGCGGGTTCGTGTGGCGCTGATCGGGATTACCCGGGCCCGGCAGGGTGCGCTTGACGAAATCGACCTCATTGGTGCGACCATCGTCATTTTTCTGCTCGGCAACGGTGTCGGCTTCGACCTCTTCGCCGTGCTGATTGGCGGTTTCTTCCGAATGGGCAGGCCAGTGATCGGGGCTGACCGTCTTATCGTCGCTGTGCGGGGTGAAATCCACGCCGTTCTGGTTCTGAGAGGCCTTAGCCTCATCGATCTTACGCTGCAGGGTTTCGTCGGACCAGCGGGCATCAACCTTGATGTCCAGTTCCTCGGCCTGCTTCTTTAGGGATGCCATAACATGCCTCATATGTTGGAAACGAAAAGAGGCACCCAAAGGCGCCCCTAGTGTTCATCAGCCGGGATTGGCTTAAGCGGCGGCGCTGAGGCCGAAGATGTCGGCAATGACGCCGTTGCCTGCTTCGTTCTCGACCTTGAGGCAGCCTTCGCCGATCATCACCAGCTTTTCGGCATCGCCAGTCTTGGCGACGTCGGGAACCTGGGCCAGAGGGCGCAGCCACAGCCACGACAGCGTGTCGGGATCGATGAAGTAGGCACGGCGAGCGAGAGCGGCCGACCCAGCCATCACGCGGTCCATCTCTACCTTGATCAGGCCATAGGGGCTGATATAGGCGTCAACAGAGCCGTTGAGCGTCATGCCGCGATTGCCGCTGCTGGGAACGCTGACCCACTGATTGGCAACGTTCGCATCCGACATGAAGGTCGAGAACACCGACTTCACGTAAGGTGCCACGACCATGGAACCGACCTTGCCGCCGGAGCCGTAAACGGCGCCCATGAGCGTATCGACCAGGCTCTTGGTCATGGCGCGCTGGGTGCCGGTGGTTTCTGCCACAGTCAAGCCTGTGCCGGTGTTGAAACCGCCATTGGCGCCGCCAGCACCGCGGGAGACGTTCGAGGTCAGCCAAGAGGGAAGACCGCCGGACACGCGGGTTGCACCAGCCACAGATGCCGAGTTGGCGATGATCGACAGTTCCACGTCCTTGCGGAGTGCAATGCCCATCTTGGCCTTCTGAACGGCGATCTTCTGGTTGTTGCCGGCATTGTCCACAGCTTCCTGGGTCTCCGAGATGATCTTGGAGTCACGGAAGATCTGGGTATAGTTGCCGACGCGAACGGGCTGGGTCGTCGCGTTGAAGGCGAATTCGTCACCTTCAAGCTGCGCATTGGCCGCAGGCGCGCGCAGGGTGTCGATCATCCATTCGGGGTGGGTCGTGCTGCACGTGCCCTTGCCGATCATGGAATAGATCGGGGTATCTTCCGGGGTGATCCGGTTGATGATGTTGGAGAGTTCTTCACGGTTACCACCCGCAGCTCCGACGCCGGTCGTCTGGAGGGTGTTGGTTACGACTGCCATAGCCGTTTATCCTTTTGCTTCAAGTGCGAGGATGGCCGCAGCGGCGTCATTGACGGAGCCGGACCGGTTGAGCTTTTCCATCGCAGCAGTCTTGTTGCGGGCTTGGTGCTGACCGGGATTGAGACGGTTGCCACCCCTCTGCACGGGGGGGCGTCCTTCGACCCTGGTACTAGCCCTTCTCTTGCTCTCCTGAAGCTTCCGCCACTTCACAGCATCGGCCAGCACGAGGGCTTGGCGATGGTCCTGGGAGATGGCCGCTTGCAGTTGGGGAACGGTGTAGCCCAGCGATGTCGCATAGGCTTCGATACCGCCGAAGAATGCCGCCGCCTTGGCTTGGTCCTTTATTTCAGGGACTGCCTCGGACAGTGCGGACCATTCGGCCTTGGCGTGTTCCTGACGTTCCGCCTGCCGCTGCTCTTCAGCCTCTTTGGCCGAATGAGCTTTGTGCTGCTGGAGAAAGTCGAGCTGTTCTTTTCGCGCCTTATAGTCCGCTTCCTGCGCATAGAACGCGATCGGGTCGAACTGACCTGACCTGGGGTCCATGAGTGCGGGATCTGGAGCCTTGGGCAAAAGAGTTTCCAGCACTTGCGCGGTGTAATCACGGAGCTGGACGGTGTACTGCTGCAATTGGTTGAAATTTTCGCGCTCGGACTGGATGGTCTGCCGTTCGGCAGCCAGCGCCTGGGTCTTTTGCGTGTAGTCGGCGTTCCTGAGACTGCCGGCCTTGAGTTCGGCAACCGTGGTGAACGATCCATCCGCCAGCTTCACACGCGAGTCGTCCGCAACAAAGCGGCCTAGAGCAGGGTCAGGGTCGTCTGGGTCGTCCGGGTCATCGGGATCGGCTGGGTCCGTTGGATCGTCCGGGTCTGGATCGGTCGGATCGTCGGGATTATCCGGATCATGGAAATCAGGATCATACGACGGATCAGCCGGATCTGTTGGGTCGCCAATGTCGGGATCGATATCCTTGGGTTGGTCTTGAGGGACTCCACTAGGGTTCTCGATATCGGAAAGGGCGTTGATCGCGTCTGTCATGGACAGGGGCGCGTCGTTGGTCGTCACCTCGCTAGAAGTGTCGGGCATCGTTCACCTTTGGGATGTGCCAATCCGCCCGCTGACTTGTCCGGTCACGGGGCCTAGAGCGGTTGTTGGCGTGGATTATCCGGTCAGGCGACCGGCGTTTGGCATCGCTGTGCCAAATTCAAAGCGGCCCTTAGTCTTGGAGCCACAAAAATTCTGTCAGGACCAGGACAGGGTAACGTAGTCCATGTGTCGCTCATCTTTTCTGCGAGAAAAACCCTGTGCGTCCCTCTGCGCTTGAAACAGGCGACACGGTAATTCTCGGACTGGTAAGAGACCTTTTTAGTGCTCATGTAAGCCATTATGCGACCGAAGCCATATTCCGGGACTTGCCACGGAGTACCTGGTTGCCGATCTCGGTTGCGAGTTCGGTGATTGCTTCAATAGTGGCGCGCTGCTGAATGATTTTAGAGCGCGCGTACTGGATGCCATCCTCATCATTTTCCAAGGTAGCGTCCGCCAGTTTGCTGTTAAGGGCTGCCAAGCGATCGTCAGCAGTCCGCTTGATTTCCAGCACGGCAGCAGCAAATGAGGGGTCGGCCCGCAGACGTTCTGCCTCAGCCGACAGCGTTTCCATGGCACGGCGTTCTTCGTCAGTCATCAGCCAGGATCTCCACCAATACCAACCTCGGAGGTGCCGCCCATGGACCTTGCCGCGACGCCTGCAATGCCGAGCTCACGACGCAGTTGGAGATCCGCCATCATGCTTTCGCGCTTGAGCTGCAACTCCGCGCCAAGCTGCTCGCGCTTTAGTTGCATTTCAGCGTTTAGCTGCTCACGACGAAGCTCGAACTCCATCTGCATCTTCTGCTGATCCATTTGGAGCCGTATCTGACCTGCTTGCTGGTCGGCCTGCAATTGTGCCTGCTTGATCTGCATCTCGTTGGCGGCGCGCTCCTGCTCCATTTGGAGCTTCGGGTCAGATTTGCTCTGTTGCTGCGCAATCTGCTGCTTGCCTGCCTCGATCTCATCCGGCGTCACCTCCGGGATGAACATTTCCGGGGATCGAATGCCCGCGCTTTCCGCCTTGCGCTCAAGCGTGTTGCGCAGGAATGGCAGCATCTCAAGTGCCTTCTCGCCGAACCCAAACTGCTGCAGTCCGGCGATAAGCGCCATCTGGTCCTGCTGGATCACGTTGAGCATCGCCATGTCACGATCGCGCGAGCCGGTGCCCAGGCCAACGTTGATGGATATATCCATGTCGGCATTCCAATGCCGGGGATCGATCTCCACGAACTTGCCGCGCAGACGGATGATGCGCGCCATGTCGCGGTGCTTGATCTCAAGCCGCAAGATGGCCCGGAACACATTGCGCCATCCAAGTTCGGCCATGTTGCGGGCAATGAGCTCGATTTGGCTATATGCCGCGTCCTTGGATGCCTGTACCGCTGTCGCCGTCTGGTTCTGCAGCGCGTCAGGATCAAGCGCCATGGTCGAGCGAGAGACGCCAGTACGGCGTTCGATCACTTGGTCCTGGTAGGCGATGGCCTCAAGGGCGTTCCCGGCCACGAAGGGCACCGGCAGAGGCGTCAGCGTGGCATTTGCCTCACCAAAGATTGTCTGTCCAAATGCCGGGTCAAACAGCGCCTCAGGGTTGATGATCTTGCCCGTCGCGAACCGCTGCGGGTTGTTGCTTGCATAGATGTTGTCTAAGAACTGACGGGTCAGCACCGTCTTGATGCGCTGAACGTCCATGGTTTCGTCGGCGATCGACCGGCTATCCCACCGATGCGGCACCGGATCGCAAGGAATGCTGTAGAATGGGGTTTCGTCCTCCCATACCTCCCAAGGCTCCTTGGCGCCGTCTGCAATCAGCAGGTCGCCGCCATCCTTATGCCCTGCCCAGAACACCCGCAGCGTTTCGGCAATGCCGTCGCCATCGATGTCTACCCGCAGGTAGCACTCGTAAAGGTCGATGATCTCCATGGACGTATCGGCCGCGCTCTGGTGATCCAGATTGTCCCGCGCTAGGCTTTGATCTTCATCGTTGGGCGCCTGGCCCAACCCTTCAACCACATTGCGGTCAAAACCCATTTCGATCAGCTGAGAGCGGGTGCGCTCGCGCCGATGATATTGGAACCGGGCGTCCTGGCATTCCTTGGCGTCACCGTCGATGCCGTAATCTTCGGGCGCGATGCACTCAACAACGGTGCGGCCCTTGCTCTTGAGGCGTTTGATCTTGACCTCGAAGGTGGGGACCATGATCGTCCCGCCCTGCCCGTCATCCGTCTGCACGGGATCGCCTCCATTGGCTTGGAGAACCTCAACGTCCTCGTCATCGACCAACAGTGCGCGTTCTTCCTCGGTCAGGCCCGTATGGAAGGAAACGGCATATTCAGGCGTGTCATCCCAATAGGCTTTGACGATGCCGTCACCGCCTAACAGCGCGTCCCAAGTGGCGGAATGCACGATCTTGTAGCCTGGGTTATCCTTCCAGAACACGTAGTTGATGCCGTCCGTTGCCTGCTTGGCAGCGTCCTGATCTTCCGGGCCAACTGGCTCCGCAACAGCCATATGGTCCGATGCGGTGAACACACGAATGATGCCGGGAAGCATCCAGCCCATGGTGTCGGCGAGGTCGCGGGATACCACAGACGAACGGCCACGCTCGGCCGGCACATCGGGCATTTCACCTTGGAAGTACCGCAGGGCATCAGCCTGGCGCTTAGCGCGCGGCGAGTTATCGGTTTCAGCCGATGCGATCTCGCGGGCAATTATGCCTTTAAGGTCTATCTCGTCCTTGCGCTCGGGCCGATCCGCCATCAAACGATACTCCTCGACAGCGCTCGGACGCGGGTGTTGACGATCGGCTTGTCGCCCACATCGTCATAGGCAATGCACATCAGGCCAAAGGCATCAGCGCCGTGGCTTGACCAATCATGTTCGGGGCCAAGGCCTATGCCCCGAGCCTCGTCGCGCTTCTCATGGTAGTAGCCCAGTGCTTCAATGCCGTGCTCTGTCGTGTCCTGGTTGAACCACATGGCCGGGAACAGCCGCCGGGCAGCCTCGATGCGAGCCGATGCGGCGCCCTTGCCTTGGTTCGGGACAACCGTCACCGTGTAGCCCGCCTGCTTAAGCGCGCTTTCGTATGACACGTCGTACACCTTGTCTTGGGTCGAACCGTCATGCGGCAACCAGATCTGTGCCCGGTCCTTGGTGTAGCCCCGCTCGCGCATCCAATTGACGTGCGAACCAAGCGGCTGACCCACTGCCTCGTAATAGTCGAGAACGCGAATTTCCTTGCCGATGAACTGCGCGGCCCACATGGAGAACGCATCGGCTCGCGCCCCGGTCCCGCCGATGTCGGCAAACAGCCGAATGGTCATCAATGGATCAGCAGCAACACGGCCAATGCGCTTAGAGGCTTTTGCTTCGGCGAGATGCTTGGCAAAATAGGCGCCACTGGCGATGGCCGCATAACCGCCTTCCCAAATGTGATCGTACTGATCAGGCGTAAGGCGCAGACAATCCAGCCGCTCTTGCTCGAGCTCCGGCGTGAACCATGGGTTATCGCGCCAATTGGCTTTGACGATGATTGCGCCGGTGGGCAATTCTGGCCCGCGGAGCATCACATCAACGGGGTCGGTCTTGCGCCTTGGGTTCCAACTCCACCAGAGTTGCGATCCCGGCGCGCGAATGGTCGGGCGTAGCAGCGAGATCGAATGGCTGGTTGCGGCCTGGGCTTCCTCCCACCATGCCCGCTTGAAGCCTTCCAGCGACTTGATGCTGTCGGCCGTATAGTCCTGCATGCCCTTGAAGATCATGATGCCGTCGCCTGGGGTGGCAATGACATCGCGATAGACCTTGAACCCGTCTGCTTCGCCCAGCCCAAACGCTGAGAGCTTGCTTTCAATCAGCAGCTTGGACGACTGTGCCAGATCCTTCTGAACCTCACGGATGCAAACTGACCGAAGCCCTTCGCCGGTCTCGCCTGGCTCGCAAAGGCTATCCTCGATCAGACTTTCCGCGAAGAAGTGCGACTTGCCCGATCCGCGCCCGCCGTGTGCCCCCTTGTCTCGCGCTCGATCGAGCAACGGAACAAAGACCTCAGCGGTCTGAATTTTTAGGACGGACAACCGCGCGCTCCACCTTATGGACGAGCTCGCCCTTGATTGTCTGATCCTGCTCAACCTTGTCGCGCCAATCGTCGCGGAAGCGGTTCTTCATGTTGAAGATCCAGGCAGTTGCATTGAAGCCCTCGACACCGCCGAACGTGGCTTCCCGGCCCTTTTGCTCCCACCACGCTTGCGACCAACTAACTGCCTCTTTTACGGCTTCCGAAAACTCGGGGTGCGTCTGCTCCCAAAGGTCGAAAGTTGATCGCGCGACACCGAGGTTGGCAGCCATCTCCGCTTTACTGGCCCCGGTCTTGCCGAGGTCGATTACCTCACTGCACATCGAAGGCATGTATGGGGTTGGACGGCCACCGGCCATGATTTACCTCGCTTGACTCCCTTGCGGGTTGGTAAGAGGCAGTTGTTTAGTGGCGTGGGATGTGTTTGGTCAGTCTTCCTCGGCCCAGACAGCATGGTCGTGCAGCACACCTTCTACCCGCAAAGCGACGCACTCGTCGGGCTCTTCAAACATTTGGCTGCCATCGAACCGCCAAGGCGGCCCATAGTAAGGAACCACCCACTGCCCTTCCGCATCTTCGCGAAGATACGCGAACTGACCGCCCGGCTCGAAGGCAGAAGCATAATGGGCGTTAACGCCAGCTCGGTAAGTTTCGGCCGCAGCGGCCTTGCCGACAGGGAAAATCACAACACGATTGGCCATTAGAGCATTCTCCGGGGCATTGCCCACGTTTCAAAAGAAACTGCTTGTTCGGGGCTTAGGATGTCAGTGATGAGGATATCCCTCACCTGCCCAAACCAATAACCAAGCCCGGCAACAGATGCTCCGACGCGCACCCGCGTAGCGCCTATAGAAGGGACGACTGCCTGGGCTACTCCAAGCATGCCATTAAGGCCGTGCTGCACATTAGAGGTCGTCACGATGGCTCTTTGCAAGCATCGCCCTGTGAAGTCGGCAGCAGTCGAAATGGGGCTCTGCACTGAGCCGGCTCCCGTGCCGACCTGAACCCGGCCGATGTTTGTTGAGGCGAGGACATCACGCACTAGGCCGATGGAGTTATTGTTGCCTGTTCCACCGAACGAGAAGACGCGCTTGGTGGAGGCATTGGCCGCAGGTTCTGCCTGTTCGCAAATTACCCAAACCTCACAGGGTACAGTGAACGGTTGACTTGCCAACGTAAGCTCGTCGTCTGTTCCATCGAAGGAAAGGCCCGGGGCCCCATTAAAGCTGGTTTGGGAATATACCGGCCGCGATGCGCTGATAGCCTGTACCATGTCATACGACTGAACAACGTCCTTCCAACTCGTCACCTGCGAGCCCAAAAGAGTTATTAGGTCAAAGCGATCTGCGCTCCACCAAGCTCGCAGGGAAGGCCCGAGAGAAGATGGGCTCCACTGCCCTCCTCCGCCTGTGTCTGAAGTGACAGCTGCGCCACCACCTCGTAACACCTTGCTCTTAAGGTATCGAAACGGCTGCGAGGTATAGCTGGGCATTAGGCTGCCTCACACATAGCGAAGGAGCTCATGGCAGCCGCGCATCGACATGGATGTTTATGCCTGCCGCGCCGATTGCCAGCGACAGCACATTTAAGGCGCCGAGAGCCAGCGTTTGCACCTCGAAGCGGCACTCCGTATTGGTGGGAAAGCCGGGGGCGATGACGACGTTGATCAACGAACCGATGGCCAGACCCGATGCGGGGCGCTGCGCCACCGCCTTGATGATCGGGGCCTTGCCCACGGGATATGGGCGAGGGAAAGTCCACACAGCTATTCCGCCTGCCACGGTCTGGATGACCGCTCGCTGATCCAGCCCGTAAATGTCGGCATACATATCTGCTGCAGTCGCATCGGTCGCACCAGTGACTTCCCGCCACTTGTCGAGGAACGCTGCTTCCGGGTTTCCGGCCGGGGCTGATCCGTAAGCGTCCATCAGATCACCCTCGCCTTGAGATAGAGCGGCAGGTTGGACGTAGGCGGCGTATAGGTCGTGGTGCTGGTCGAGCACACAAGCACGGCGCCCACGGTAAAGCGATCGGGCACCTGGTCAGGAGCAAGGCTGGCAATGCCGCCCGCCTGAAAGCCTGTCATGCCCAAGATTTCCACAGCAACAAACGCCGATCCAGAGTTGGGCACCGTTGTGCGATTGAGCAGCAGCACATAGGCACTTGCCCCGCTCGGGTTGCTCACCACCGTTGCGCCGAAAAAGCTGCCAGGGCTGTTCTTGGCGATCAGCGAGGCGGTATTCACCGCGGTGACCGGAACTAGCGCACTGGCCGTTGCGGCCTCGTTGTAGTTCTGGACCCAGGCGCGGGATTGCGGACCAATACCAGCCATTACGACACCCCGCCAGAAATGAAATAGTTCAACACGGCATAGGAATTGGAATAATCGAACCCGCCAGGCACATCAGGCAGCGGGCAACCAGCCGTGCTAACCGCACGGGCCGCGAGTTGCACAGGCTTCTTGGACACGCGGTCTGGGGTGCGCTCATACGGGTCCACCACCCACGATGCCGTCAGCATCGACGCAGGCAGAAAAGCCGATCCTGCAGGCGTCCCTTCAAGCGCAAACGCAAACGGGTTGGGATTGTACATCTCAAAGGTCAGGTCCGACCGGTTGAGAAGGTCAGTCGGCATATTGAACGGCGTGGTCCCGCTCGTGGGCGAGATCGGGATCCAGAGCGTCATCAGGCGAATTCTAGCCATAGTAGAACACCTCCAACGTGACGCCTGCGGCTTCGCGTACAACCCGGAACTTCGTCAGGTCTTGAACATCATAGACCAAGGCGTCTGCCGTGATCCGCTGGCCATTAAAAGGCGCTGCAGTGTTGAGGGTGCCGCTGTCATCCCGCCAGCGAGCGGCCGACGTGCCGGTGTTCTGAATGATGGCGATCCTGGCGTTCGCTGGAACCGAAAGAGCGGTCGGCGCGGTCGGCTCAACAATCTGCTGCGCAGGAGCGATCGGGTTTATACCCGCCGATGCTACAGTGACAGGCCCCGTTGATCCGGTGCCGTTGCCATTGTCCTTGACGATCTCGACAAGCTGCACCGGCTTATCAATATTGGAATAGCTCTTGGTTGCCACGGGCCACCTATGGGATTGCGCTGCCAACGTCCGGCAGCAGGGACAAAAGACTAAGCCGCGCTCGCTGGCGCCATCAGCCGGAACTCTGGCTCATGCCAGAACCGGTGGTACATGCCGTCTGAGCGGAACTGATAGAACCCACTGGTCTGCTCATGAGGACCTGGGAGAATGATCGTGGTGCACTCACCCTCTGGCAGATGCACAATGCGATGGATATGCGTGGCCGGGACAAAGAAGCTTTCGCCCACCGTGCGGCTTACGAGCCTGCTGGCGCCAGTCTCGCGGTCAAAAACCTCTTCCATGTAGCCGCCATGGAGAACAAAGCTGGTGAAGCTCCATGGGTGGTCATGCGGATCGCCGTTATCAACCTGGTTGAACTGGTGGATCACGGCAGCTGTAGGCAGGCCCTCGACGTGACGCTTGACGAAGTGGTCGGCCATGCGCTCTTCACGGAGACTGAGCATTGCTGACCTCCGAAATGCAAAAAGCCCTCCGGGTTAGGGTGGGCTGGGAAAGTGGCAGCGGCCTTGCACCGCTTCGCTCGGATATCGCGCCGAGTACGCTTCTCGCATCTTTAAGGCGGATGCCACCTTCGAAGCCCGCGGCGCCACGTGACTTGAACTGCATGTCGGTATCGAAGCGGGCCGCGTTGCCCAATCCGCCGGCTGTTTGGTTGCGAGCGTTCGCCCGAGGCCAGCCGCTTCGATATGTCTGCCCTATGAAAGGGCTTGGGATTGAGGCGGGCCAGGCTTCGATTACTGGCAATTCCGCAAGGGGCTTATTTGGGTGCCGGAACGGTAGGTTTCTTGTTACCTCACCACCTCAAAAAGTAGCCCGCCGGGGTGCGCCGAAGCGTGGCGGGCCTTGTTGGCTCCGGGATCGGGGACCAGCTTATTGGGCTGGGGTGGCTTAGCCACATTATTCCCGATCCTAGAAACGTATGCCCATCGGGCAAATTCAGGGCGCAGAAAAGAATGCGCCAAAAGTGGATTTGACAGGGCCTGCCCGGCGAAACCGCTCTGAACAACAGGTCGTCCTACAGGACGTTTAAGCCGCGATCGCCGGATTGTCAACAGGCTCAAGCGCGTCGATGTTCGTGAACTCCACCGGCGTCTCCCTCCCCTCACCCAACACTACGGCCTTCACCGTGCCTTTCTTCGTCACAGACAGTACCCGGGCAAGAACACGCTCTGCGCCACTCATTGGTGCCGTTATATGCCGACCGGGCTGCATTCCCCCTAGCTTGGCTTGACGCTGTGCAGCGCGTACATCTGGGCGTCCCTTGCGCATTTCACGGCGAACGCCCTTGGTCTGGCCATCCTCGTATTCCATCGATCTCTGCGCCCGCATGATTGTGGCCACAGTCTCCCGCTGCATCTGGTATGCTTTGCCGTCGAGGTAGAGAACGCCCTTGACGCCCTGGCACTGGCGAAGTGCATACCAGTTGACCGGTCCCGGGAAGCGCATAAACACATAGCCCACAAGCAGCGGCCGGCGCTTCACCAAGGGTTCGCCGGTGCGATGATGGCGGCGCACCCGGGCAATGCGCGGCATGTGAGCCCGGAACCCTGCCCTACGCATTTCAGCGACGGCTTTGCGCTCACAGTTCGGGTTGGTCTGCACGATGTACCAAGTGTCAGCCATTCTGTTCAAAGCCCCTATTGAATTTGGAGGGTGGTTTAGGCGTTCTGGCGCCGCTCAAAATCTCGAACCTGGGATGTGCTAACCCGGCCAGTAAGCCAGGGCTGAACAATGTGGTTGAACACCTTTGTCGCCTCCGGCTTATCCAGAAGCCAATTGTCCGATCGGTAATCGTAGCGACGTTTACCTAGCCCGTTTTCCCACAGAGTATAGTACTCGTGGGAATGGTAGCCCGCGTCCATCCAAGTCGTCTTTTGCTCTACCGTGGCGACGTGCTTGAAGCGGCGCTTTTCCGCCAGTGCGGCGGCGACAATCTTGCGATTGCGCCTCCAGGCTCGAAAAGCGCCCCATACCCGAACGTACCACGGCACTGAAACCTTAAAGAGCTTCCTGTCGCTCATTCTCCCCTCCCTCATTAGCGTTGTGACGATGGGCCGTGGGCCTGAGATGGCCGTTCTTGATCGCCAGCCCGATGAATGACTGCATTGGGCCGACAGCCAGCATGTGTTCGATCACACCGCGCGGGTAAACGTCTCGAAACTCCATGGCAAATTGGATACCCATCTCGGCAATCTCCAAGCCGTCGATGTAGCTTTGTGCATCTTCGAGCCTGTTGCTCATTCACTTGCTCCTTTGCTGGCCTCAAAAGCCCTGATGCGATCTGTGTTGTCCCGGCACCATTCCAGCGTTGTCAGAATGGATTGGGAGCGCTCTAGCCGTAGCCTAGCGAGCTCCTGCCCCTTTCCGGGCCGCGCTGCATCTGTTTGGACGTGAGCGACCCATGCCTTGGCTTCGGCTATCTGATGGGCGATGGGGATCATGCTGCACCCAATTGGCCCATGTCGCCTTCGTCCTCGCTGTCGGCTGCTGTAAAGGCAGGAGGATCAAACCGGGCATTGGTCCGCTGTTGGATGCCGCGAAGGATGCTGTCGTCCATCTGCATTGAGCTGGCGAGAGACTTGGCAAGCTCGTCCATCAGCGCTCGGTTCTTGGCGCGAACCTCCGGCGGATCCTGCACGAAGTCATCGGCCGGGGGAGGTAGAGACAAGCGGTTAATCCGTTCGGCCTCTAGACGGCGCTCCATGGCCCGGCGGACGGCACTGCCAACCTGCGGCGCGCTCGGGGCGAACGCCGCATTGTGCCCTGGCACCCGGCCGGTGATGAAATCGCTAATGCCCTGGATCACGTCCTGCGTTTCGTAGATCGAAACCGCATGGAGGTAGGTCTTGATCGTCGCACCAAGGTCATCCGCCTTGAACCCTGGGTAGGTACGGAATAACCCTTCCAGGGCTTTCGTCGCTTGTGCTGTATCTGGGGTCATTGCGGTTCTCGATTTCTCTGGAGAGGGCGGCAAATCCATCTGCTACGGAAGGCTGACCAGGCGGCGAACCGCGTGATGATTTCGGAAGCCAATCGGCCTTGATCGTCAGCCAGTTTCGTTCGATGCAGATATCGGCGGCTTGGGGAATCGACAGGTCGCACTCACTGGCCGCTTTCGCGAAAAGTCTTGCGGCATAGCCCGTGATCGGAGCCCGCCTGCTTCGGCGAAGCTTGACCATCTCGTCCAGCTGTTCGCTATCGAGGTCAGAAAGCGCGGTTCGAAAAGCAGCAACGTCGCCAGACGGTGTTTTCTTACCTGGTGCTATCTGTGGTTTATTTTGTTTAGCATCTACGCCCGCGAGGGGCGTTACTTGTGACGGTTCCGTTACGTCACTCGTTACGTAACTGGTAACGTTTTGTGCCTTTTGCCGTGCCCGGAAGCGGGCCTGGCGCTCGGCCCCACTCGACTTGGCTTTAGGCGCTGTGTCGGCTTCGATGCTCCGAACGATGTCCATCAGCTCTTCGCCTTCAAGCCCGGCAGCCATCAGCAAGCCAAGAGTGTTCGCCGAAATGGTCATAGCCCCGCCGCCTCCCGAGCCTTGCGGGCGCCGACATGCTGCTTGCGCCAGGCAGCGAACTGCTGGCTCATTTCACGTGGCGTGGTGATTGGCTTACCTTGCCAAGTGATCGGCTGCGCTGTGCGGGCGGCCGGCAGACGCTTTGGCGATTTATAGGCGATGAACCATTCGCACAGG
>CAKTFF010000001.1 GCA_934553185.1 uncultured Devosia sp. | reverse complement strand
CTGCTGATCCATGGCGATGCCGCCTTTGCCGGGCAGGGCGTGATCGCCGAATGCCTGGGGCTGTCGGGCCTCAAGGGCCATCGCACGGGTGGCTCAATCCACTTCGTGATCAACAACCAGATCGGCTTTACCACGTCGCCGATGTATTCGCGGTCGTCGCCTTATCCGACCGATGTCGCCAAGATGATCGAGGCGCCGGTTCTTCATGTGAACGGCGACGATCCCGAAGCTGTGGTGTTTGCCGCCAAGGTCGCGGTCGAGTACCGGCAGAAGTTTGGCCGGCCGGTCGTCATCGACATGTTCTGCTATCGCCGCTTCGGCCACAATGAAGGCGACGAGCCAAGCTTCACCCAGCCGCTGATGTATTCCAAGATCCGGTCGCAAAAGACGACGCTGGAGCTTTATGCAGCCAAGCTGATCGCCGAGGGCCAGGTCACCGAAGCCGAAGTCGACGGCATGAAGGCCGAATGGCGCGCCAAGCTCGATGCCGAGTTCGAGGCCGGCCAGGATTATCGCCCGAATAAGGCCGACTGGCTCGACGGCGCCTGGAAAGATTTCCGCCCCGCCGACCAGGAAGGTGCGCGCCGCGGGCAAACCGGCGTGGCTATCGATCGTCTTGCTTCGATCGGCACGGCGCTGACGCGTATTCCCGAAGGCTTCAACGTCCACAAGACGGTGAAGCGCTTCATGGACAACCGTCTCGCAGCGATCGAGTCGGGTGAAGGCATCGATTGGGCAACCGCAGAAGCCCTGGCCTTCGGCACGCTGGTGACCGAGGGTCATCCGGTGCGCCTGTCGGGCCAGGACGTGGAACGCGGCACCTTTTCGCAGCGTCATTCTGTGCTCAACGACCAGCAGGTGGACAACAAGAGCTATACCCCGCTCAACAACCTCGCCGAAGACCAGTCGCGCTACGAGGTCATCAACTCGATGCTCTCTGAAGAAGCCGTGCTGGGTTTCGAGTATGGCTATTCGCTGGCCGAACCGCAGGCGCTGACCATGTGGGAAGCCCAGTTCGGCGATTTCGTGAATGGCGCGCAGGTGGTGATCGACCAGTTCATCTCTTCGGGTGAACGCAAGTGGTTCCGCATGTCGGGCCTCGTGATGCTGTTGCCGCACGGCTATGAAGGGCAGGGCCCCGAGCACTCGTCGGCGCGTCCAGAGCGCTTCCTGCAGCTGTGCGCCGAAGACAATATGCAGGTTGCCAACTGCACGACGCCGGCCAATTACTTCCATGCCCTGCGCCGGCAGGTGACGCGCGATTTCCGCAAGCCGCTGATCCTGATGACGCCCAAGTCGCTGCTGCGCCACAAGCGGGCGGTGTCCAGCCTCGTGGAAATGGGTCCGGATTCGTGCTTCCATCGCTTGCTTTGGGACGATGCGGAAACACCCGGCGTGCCCAAGACCACGATCAAGCTGCAGAGCGACAACAAGATCCGCCGGGTGATCCTGTGCACCGGCAAGGTCTATTACGACCTTCTGGAAGACCGCGAGAAGAAGGGCATCGACAATGTTTATCTTCTGCGCATCGAGCAGCTTTATCCATTCCCCGCCAAGGCGGTGCTGGACGAGCTCAATCGCTTCCCCAATGCCGAGATCATCTGGTGCCAGGAAGAGCCCAAGAATATGGGGGCCTGGGCCTTCATCCAGCCCTATGTTGAATGGGTGTTCGACCAGATGGGCCGTTCCGGCCAGCGCGTGCGCTATACCGGACGCCCGGCTTCGGCATCCACCGCAACGGGTCTGATGCGGACCCACCTTGCCCAATTGCAGGCATTCCTCGACGAAGCTCTCGGCCAATAGGAGCGCGCCAGCGAGGTGATGCCGGCCTGCAAATAAAGGTCTTCTGTGCTTCCGGTGCTCATGTACAAAACGTACACTGCGCTCCGGTTCTCGAAGCCCTTCATTCTCGGCGCAGCCTGACCTCGCTAGCATCGCTCCTTATCAAATAGGGATAAAAACAATGTCGACTGAAATTCGCGTCCCCACCCTTGGCGAGAGCGTCACCGAGGCAACGATCGGCCAATGGTTCAAGAAGGTGGGCGATGCCGTGTCCGCGGACGAGCCCCTTGTCGAGCTCGAAACCGACAAGGTGACGATCGAGGTTCCAGCGCCGTCCGCCGGCGTGCTCGAAGCCATTTCCGCGCAGCCGGGTGAAACCGTTGACGTGGGCGCGCTGCTTGGCGCAATCGGTGGGGCAGGGGCGGGAACCAGTGCTGCATCAGGCGAGGCAAAGGACGCAGCGCCGGCTAACAATGCGGCCGTTCCTGAAGCGATTAAGCCAGAGCCCTCTGCCCAGCCAGTCACCGCAACCGATCGGGCGCCCGCGCCCTCAGCGCAGAAGATGATCACCGAAAACGGTCTCGATGCCGGTGCAATCAATGGTTCGGGTCGCTCGGGCCAGGTGCTCAAGGAAGACGTGCTGTCGGCGCTGAGCCGGTCGCAGCCTGCCGGTGGTCAAAGCTCGGCTCCCGCGCCGGCGCTCGACACCAGTGCTGCCCCCGACGTTTATCGCCCCGCTGCGGCCGATGCGCCGGCTGCCAATGCAGCGCAGCCCAAGGCACCCGAAGCTCAGCCGGCTCAGGCCAAGGCGCCTGCCGCGCCACGCGGTCCAATCTCGGCTGACGATGCCGACCGCGAAGAGCGGGTCAAGATGACCCGTCTGCGCCAGACCATTGCGCGCCGCCTCAAGGATGCCCAGAACACCGCCGCCATGCTGACCACCTTCAATGAGGTGGACATGAAGCCGGTGATGGACCTGCGCAATTCCTACAAGGAGCTGTTCGAGAAAAAGCACGGCGTGAAGCTCGGCTTCATGGGCTTTTTCACCAAGGCCGTGGTGCATGCGCTTAAGGAAATCCCGGCGGTCAATGCCGAGATCGACGGCGACGAACTGATCTACAAGCAATATGCCCATATCGGCGTGGCCGTTGGCACGGATAAGGGCCTCGTCGTCCCCGTGCTGCGCAATGCCGACGGGATGAGCATTGCCGAGATCGAAAAGGAAATCGGCAAGCTGGGCAAGAAGGCCCGCGATGGCCAGTTGTCCATGGCCGATATGCAGGGCGGCACCTTTACCATCTCCAATGGTGGCGTTTATGGCTCGCTGATGTCGACGCCGATCCTCAACGCGCCGCAGTCCGGTATCCTGGGCATGCACAAGATCCAGGAGCGCCCGGTCGCTGTTGGCGGCCAGGTGGTGATCCGCCCGATGATGTATCTGGCGCTGAGCTACGATCACCGGATCGTTGATGGCAAGGAAGCCGTGACGTTCCTGGTGCGCATCAAGGAGTCGCTGGAAGCGCCCGAACGCCTGGTGCTCGACCTCTAGGCTGGTGAGATCCACAATCGGAAAGGGGCTCGCCTGCTGGCGGGCCCCTTTATCGTTAGCACAATCGTGATGGGGGTGCTGGCCGGTGTTAACAGTCCGCTAACGCCGCTGGCGCAGATGAAGTGATCCGTCAGCGTCGTTCTCAAGGAGGCAATCGCCTTTTGCGCCCACTGCTCTTTTCGGCCCTTGCCTGGCTCGCCGCCTTTGTTCCCGCCTCCGCACAGGACGCCGACAATTCCGCACTGATCGGCGAGTTGATGGCCTTCCACGGCTCGGAAGCGATCGTTTCAGCCATGACCACTCATTGCTACGAAACCACCGGTCTCGATCCGGTTTTTCACACCGCGTATGACAATTGGTATTTGCGCAATATCGGTTTTCTGCAGCTGGCCGACCGCGTCATCCTCCGGCTGGGCGGCGGCGCCGAGGGCCAGCTTCAAGCGGCCGAAACCTATGGCGGCACCCAGATCATGAGCGCCTATAACCAGGCCGAAGACAAGCACACATTCTGCCAAAGCTTTCTCGAGCAGGTCGATGGCGGCGCGCTCGATATCGACAAGCAACTCCCCCAATCCCTCGCGAAAGCTCAGGATATCGCTTCCGAGTAGCACTGACGGGCTCGCTAGGCTAAAGCTGGAACCGTTTCCCGGCGACGATTCCCGCGCCGGTGGCCAGGATCAGTGTTTTGACGTTCCCATGGTTCGAATTTGCGGGTCTGATGCTGGCTTTCGGCATCAACGCGGTGATACCCGGCGCCGATTTTGCCATGGTGTTGCGGCAGGCCGTCGTGCGTGACCGTCGCGCCGCGCTCTTTACCTCTGCGGGGGTGGCGACATCTATCCTGGTCCACGGCACCTATACGCTTTTGGGCATCGGCGTCATTGTCGGCCAGTCGCTGCTGGCCTTCAACATCATCAAGTGGCTCGGCGCTGCCTATCTCGTCTGGCTGGCGATTTCAGCCCTGCGCAGTCCCGCGCCAAAGCCGCCCGAACCAGGCGCAGACGGCGAGACCAAGAGCGGTGATTTCGCCGCCTTCGCCCTGGGTTTTCTGACTAATCTACTCAACCCCAAGGCTGTGCTGTTCTTTCTGGCGCTGTTCACCAGCCTTGTTTCGGTGCGCACGGGCGGAGACGTCAAGGTGATCTATGTGCTGTGCATGAGCCTCATGCTTTTTGCCTGGTTCGCCTTGGTCTCGGTGTTTTTTACGACACCCTCGGTGCGGCAAAGCTTTTTCAGGTTCGGTCGTTGGTTTAATCGGGTAACCGGCATTACCTTCATGATCCTTGCGGTGCGCGTCGCGCTCGCCCAGCAGCATTAACATTCCGGAGCAGCAAATGGCAGACGCGTTCGATCTCATCATCATCGGCTCGGGCCCGGGTGGCTATGTGGCCGCCATTCGCGCCGCGCAGCTGGGGATGAAGGTCGCGGTGGTGGAAAAGTGGCCCACACTTGGCGGCACCTGCCTCAATATCGGCTGCATTCCATCAAAGGCACTGCTTCACGCGTCCGAGCTGTTTGACGAAGCCAAGCATGGCTTCAAGTCGCTGGGCATCGACATTCCGGCGCCCCAGTTAAACCTGCCGCAAATGATGAACCACAAGACCGAAACGGTCGCCAGCAATGTGGGCGGGGTCGACTACCTGTTCAAAAAGAATAAGATCACGACCCTGCGTGGCATCGGCACAATCGTGTCGCCCGGCAAGGTTCTGGTGACGCCCCAAAGCGGCGGCGGCACCGAGTACGAGACGCGCAACATTGTCATTGCCACCGGTTCGGTTTCAGCGGGCTTGCCGGGCATCGAGATCGACGAAAAGCGCGTCGTCACCTCCACCGGTGCGCTGACGCTGGACAAGGTGCCGGGCAAGCTGCTGGTGATCGGGGCCGGGGTGATCGGGCTTGAACTGGGTTCGGTCTGGGCGCGGCTCGGCGCACAGGTCACGGTGGTTGAGTATCTCGACCGCATCCTGCCCGGCATGGACAGCGAAGTGGCGCGCCAGTTCCAGCGCATGCTGCAAAAGCAGGGCATGGAGTTCAAGCTGTCGAGCAAGGTCGCGGGCGTGGATCGGCAGGATGATGGTTCGCTCAAGGTGCGGATCGAACCGGCCAAGGGTGGCGACACCGAGATGCTGGACGCCGATGTGGCGCTGGTGTCCATCGGCCGCAAGCCGTTCACCGATGGGCTGGGGCTCGACATCGTGGGCGTGGCGCTCGACGAGCGCGGGCGCGTCCGGGTCGATGCGCATTACAAGACGTCCGTGGATGGCATCTACGCCATTGGCGACGTGATCGCCGGTCCCATGCTGGCCCACAAGGCCGAGGACGAAGGCATCGCCGTTGCTGAAATCCTCAACGGCCAGGCCGGCCATGTTAATTATGCCGCGGTTCCCGCCGTGGTTTACACAAATCCCGAAGTCGCCACGGTCGGCAAAACCGAGGACGAGCTCAAGGCAGAAGGCATCAACTACAAGATCGGCAAGTTCCCCTTCACCGCCAATGGCCGCGCCAAGGCCATGCTGGCCAGCCAGGGCTTTGTGAAAATCCTGGCCGATGTGGACACCGACCGTGTGCTGGGCGGGCATATCATTGGCAAGAATGCCGGCGAAATGATCCATGAACTGGTGGTTCTGATGGAGTTTTCCGGTGCCGCCGAGGACCTGGCCCGCTCGACGCATGCGCATCCCACGCTGTCTGAAGCGGTGCGCGAAGCTGCGCTGTCGCTGGGCGATGGCGCCATCCACATTTAGTTTCAAGCCTGCATAACTTTCTCGAACACCGCTGGTCACCCCGGCGGTGTTTCTGTTTGTAAGGTAACCACGACGTCATCATACAAGTTTGCTCCTATTGTATGTTGACTTGTATTTTGATGTTCCATACCAGTTAACGAACCAAGCGATGCATCTCTGGAGGATGTGGCAGCTTGCGCAAATCGGACATCGGAACCCAACGGCGCGGAGGACGAGCCGGACCGATGTCACCCGGGAGGTATATCTATGTTTCAACTGCCTAAACTGGCAGCGACTGCGCTTGTCGCTGCATCCCTGATGGTTTCGACCGCCAGCGCCCAGACCGTGCTGCGCTCGTCCGATACCCATCCCGATGGCTACCCCACCGTGGAAGCGGTCAAGCATTTCGGCGAATTGCTGAGCGAAAAGACCGATGGCCGCTATTCCGTCGAGGTCTTCCACTCCGCCCAACTGGGCCAGGAAGCCGACACGATCGAGCAGACGCAGTTCGGCGTCATCGACATGAACCGCATCTCCATCGGCGCCTTCGGCACCCAGGTGCCCGAAGCCACGGTCACTCAACTGCCCTTTATTTTCCGCTCGGCTGACCACTTCCACAACGTGCTTGATGGCCCGATCGGCGAAGAAATCCTCGCCGCCTTCGACGCCGTGGATGTGGTGGCGCTTGCCTTCTACGACGGCGGTTCGCGCTCCTTCTACAACAGCGAAAAGCCCATCACCGCGCCCGCTGATATGGCCGGCATGAAGTTCCGCGTCATGCAGTCCGATATCTTCGTCGACATGGTGGGCGCGCTTGGCGCCAACGCTACGCCCATGCCCTATGGCGAAGTTTATTCGGCGATCGAGACCGGCGTTATCGAAGGGGCCGAGAACAATTATCCGAGCTACGACACGGCGGGCCACGCCGAAGTCGCCAAGTTCTACTCGCTCGACGAGCACCTGATGGTGCCCGAGGTGCTGGTGATCTCCAAGGTCGTGTGGGACGGCTTGACGCCTGAGGATCAGGCGCTGTTCCGCGAAGCGGCCAAGGAATCGGTCGCCAGGCAGCGCGAGCTCTGGGCCGCCAAGGAGACTGAGTCGCGGGCTGCCGTTGAAGCGCTGGGCGCAACCATCAACGAGGTCGACAAGCAGCCCTTCATCGACGCCATGGCGCCGGTTTACGAGAAGTACGTCACCGATCCCGCGCTGCAGGACATGGTGGAGCGCATCCGCGCCACCGAAGGCTGATTGGTGAGAACTGATGGGGCCCGACCCACGATGTCACCCCGGCCTTGAGCCGGGGCCTATCGGGGAAGGGTGCCATCGCCGCAAGGTCGTCGTGATCACCACAGCGACCTTGCGGCAAAACCAAGATCTCGAGTTGGATCCCGGCTCAAAGCCGGGATGACACCGAGTTCTGGAGGTGTCTATGACTATGAAGCGATCTCTTCTCGGCTTCAGCCGCGTGCTGAACGGCGCCTCCACTGCGGCGCTGTGGATTGCCGGAATCGGCCTTGTGACGATGACCGCCATCGTCGCCTACCAGGTGTTTACGCGCTACGTGCTGAACGCTTCGCCGCCCTGGACGGAAGCGGCCTCGATCATGATCATGAGCTGGTTCGTGTTTCTGGGTGCCGCAGTCGGCGTGCGCGAAAACTTCCATATGGGCTTTGATGTTCTCACCTATGTGATGCCCGAGGGCGGCAAGGCCTGGCTGCGCACGATCAGCGACCTGGCGGTTTTCGCCTTTGCTTTCGGCATGGCTTTTTATGGCGGGGAACTCGCCGCGCGCTACTGGTCGACCCGCATTCCGGTGCTGGGCCTGCCCACAACCTTCACCTACCTGCCCATCGTTCTTTCGGGCGTGCTGATGTGCCTGTTTTCGCTGGAGCGCATCGTTCTGCGCCTTGCCGGAGAGCCGGTGGACGCGCCTGAAGCCGAAGCATTGGTCACTGCGGACTAGGGGCGCAGCACATGGAATACTGGATCCTTTTCGGCGTCTTCACCGCCCTGATGCTGGTTGGCACGCCTATCGCATTTTGCCTCGGTATCGCCAGCTTTGCCACCATCGTTTATCTGGGCCGCCCGGCAATCGTGGTGTTCCAGCAGCTCAACTCGGGTGTTTCTGTTTTCACCCTGATGGCCGTGCCGTTCTTTATCTTTGCCGGTGACCTGATGGTTCGCGGCGGCATCGCTTCGCGCATCATTGCCTTTGCTGGCTCCTTGATCGGCCATGTCCGGGGCGGGCTGGGTCAGGTCAATGTCGCGGCGTCAACGCTGTTTGGCGGCATTTCCGGGTCAGCCGTGGCGGAAGCCGCAGCCGTGGGCGGCATCATGATCCCGCAGATGAAGGCGCGCGGCTATGGCGCCGATTATGCTGTCAACGTCACCTCCATGGCGGCGCTGATCGCCCTGCTGCTGCCGCCCAGCCACAACATGATCATCTATTCGCTTTCCGGTGGCGGGCGCATTTCCATCGCCGACCTCTTTACCGCCGGCATCATTCCCGGCCTGCTGCTGGCCGTCGCGCTCAGCATCACCGCCTATGTCGTGGCGGTGCGCCGCGGCTATCCCACCGAGCCGTTCCCCGGGTTTCGCAAAGCCTTGGAGTTCTTCATCATCTCGGTGCCGGGCCTCCTGCTGATCGCCATCATCTTTGGCGGTGTGCGTTCGGGCATCTTCACAGCCACCGAATCCTCCTGCATCGCGGTGATCTATGCTCTCTTGGTCACGCTGCTTATCTATCGCACGATGAGCTGGCGCGCCTTTGCCCATTGCGTCACCGGCGCGGTGCGGACCACGGCCATGGTGCTGTTCATTATCGGTGCCGCGGCATCGTTTGGCTGGCTGATGGCCTATCTGCGCATCGCACCTCTCCTGACCGAAGCAATCGGCAACCTGACGCAGGACCCGCTGGTGGTGCTGCTGCTGATCAACGTCCTTCTTCTGGTGCTCGGCACGTTCATGGATATGGGGCCGTTGATCGTCATCACCACGCCGATCTTTTTGCCCATGGTGCAGAACTTCGGCGTGGACCCGGTGCATTTCGGTGTGATCATGATCCTTAATCTGGGTATCGGGCTCAACACGCCGCCGCTTGGGCCGGTGCAGTTCGTGGCCGCGGCCGTGGGCAAGATTTCGGTGATGGAGGCCATGCGCTCGGTTTGGCCGTTCTACGGCGCGGGTATTCTCGTGCTGGGCCTCGTCACCTATATTCCGGCGCTTTCGCTGTGGCTCCCCGCCCTGTTCCGGGGGAACTGATGAGCCTTCATGACGAGGTCATTTCCGAGCGGCGCAAGCCCAAGCTGGCCGATCTTGTGGTCGGCACCCTGCGCAAGCGCATCACGGCCGGGGAATATCGCGCCGGCGGCAAGCTGCCCACCGAGTCGCAGATGACGACGATTTTCGGCGTCAGCCGCACGGTGGTGCGCGAAGCCATCGCGGCGCTTGCCGCAGACGGGCTGGTGCAGTCGCGCCAGGGCGCTGGCGTCTTCGTGATGGGAAATGCATCCACCGCGTTCAGCGCCATCGGGGCGGACAAATCCAACAAGATTTCGGTGGCCATCAATGTGCTCGAAGTGCGCATGGGCATCGAAATCGAAGCGGCGGGCCTCGCGGCCATCCGGCGCAGCGCCAGCCAGGAAGCGGCAATCCAGGAAGCGTGGAACGAGTTCGACCGCCTCCTCAAGCTCGGCACGCCCACGGGCAAAACCGACTTGGCCTTTCACCGCGCCGTCGCTGCTGCCACCAACAACCCGTTCTATATCGAAGTGCTGGACGGGCTCGGCAGCCGCACCATTCCGTGCGACGTGGCCTCGCCGTGGGGCACGGAAAGCGTGCTCACCTTTGAATATCAGGCTGGGCTGCAGGGAGAGCACCAGCGCATTCTCAGGGCGATTTCGGCCCAGGACGCAGACGCCGCGCGAGAAGCCATGCGACAGCATCTGTCGCTGAGCCAGGAGCGCTATCGCAACCGGCTGCGCGAGCAGCAATCGGCAAACCAGGATCCATCATGACCACCGATTACGACATCCGCTTCGCCATCGATCCCGTGACCGCAGCGACGATGAACACGTCCGAACTGCGCGAACAGTTCCTGATCGATGACCTGTTCATGCCGGGCGGAATCAACTGGACCTATACCCATTATGACCGCATGGCGGTTGGTGGGGCGGTGCCGGGCAGCAAGCCGCTGGTGCTCGAAACCATCAAGCCAACAGGCACGCCGGCCTTTCTCGACCGGCGCGAGCTGATTGCCGCCAATATCGGAGAAGCCGGAACGATCACGGTGGATGGCACGGACTATCCGGTGGGATCGCGCGACATGCTGTATGTGGGCATGGGCGCGCAAAATGTGTCGTTCAGCGGCGAGGGCGCCAAGTTCTACCTCTTGAGCGCGCCGGCTCATGCCAGCCATCCCACGACGCTGATCCGGCAGTCGGACGCCAAGCGGCTGGACCTGGGCAGCCAGGAAACCGCCAACGAGCGGTCGATCTTCCAGTTCGTCAATGCCGACAGCGTCAAGACCTGCCAGCTGGTGGTGGGGCTCACGAGCTTTGCCCCTGGTTCGGTCTGGAACACCATGCCCGCCCATGTGCATGACCGGCGCATGGAAGCCTATCTTTACTTTGACCTTAAGCCCGATGCCTTCGCCGTGCACCTGATGGGCGAGCCTGAAGAAACGCGCCACCTGATCGTACGCAACGAGCAGGCGGTGATTTCTCCGCCCTGGTCGATCCATTCGGGCGCGGGCACCGGCGCCTATACGTTCATCTGGGCCATGGCCGGCGACAATGTCGATTACACCGATGTCGACAAGGTCGGCATGGATGAATTGCTGTGACCGATCTCACCCCATTCAGTCTGACGGGCAAGGCGGTGATGGTCACCGGCGCCAATACCGGCATCGGGCAGGGCATCGCGCTGTCCATCGGCCGGGCAGGGGGCAAGGTGATCGGCGTCGGGCGCTCCTCCATGGAGGTCACCGCCTCGTTGATGGCCGGGCTTGGCGCCAGCTTCACACAAGTTCATGCCGATCTCGGCTCGGCCACTGACGCACAGGCCATGTTCGACCAGGCCTGGGATGAGCATGGGCCGTTTGATGGGCTGGTCAACAATGCCGGCATCATCAAGCGCGTGGATGCGGTCGATTTCACCGAAGCCGACTGGGACGCGGTGATGGACGTCAACCTCAAGACGATGTTTTTCCTGTGCCAGTCATTTGGCCGCAAGGCGATGGCGGCGGAGCAGGGTGGGAAAATTGTCAACATTTCCTCGATGCTGAGCTTTCAGGGCGGCATCCGCGTGGCGAGCTATACGGCCAGCAAGAGCGGCGTGCTGGGCATTACCCGGCTTCTCGCCAATGAGTGGGCGGCCAAGGGCATCAATGTCAATTCGATCGCCCCGGGCTATATCGAGACCAACAATACCGAGGCGATCCGCGCCGATGCGGAGCGATCGGCCGCTATTCTGGGCCGTATCCCGGCCGGGCGCTGGGGCGAGCCGTCCGATATCGGCGATGCGGCCGTGTTCCTTCTGTCCAAGGCCTCCAACTACATGCATGGCGCCGTTATCCCGGTGGATGGCGGCTGGCTGGCGAGGTAAGCAATGACTGAACAGAAACTCTTCGCCCAACCGGGCGACACGCCCTGGACCGAGATAGGGCCGGGCAATACCCGCCGGGTGCTGATCCATACGCCGGACCTCATGCAGGTGGAGTTCGGCTTTGAGGCCGGTGCCGTGGGGGCGCTTCATTCGCACCCTCATATCCAGGTCAGCTACGTGGCCGAAGGCCGGTTCGAGGTCACCATCGACGGCGTGACCGAGATCGTGGAGCAGGGCGGCAGTTATATCGTGCCCAGCGGTCGGGTGCATGGCGTGGTCGCGCTGACCCCGGGTCGGCTGGTGGACGTTTTTACGCCGATGCGGCAAGAGTTCGTCTAGGGACTGCTCCCGTGCCGGAGGCGCCGTGCTCGACTTCATCTTCTATATCGCCACGGCTGCCGAAGCGATGACGGCAGCGCTTGCGGCTGGGCGGCGAAAGATGGACTGGTTCGGCGTATGCTTGCTTGCCTGCGTCACTGCGCTTGGCGGCGGAACGATCCGGGACCTGTTTCTCGATCACTATCCGCTGTATTGGGTGCGCAATCCCTTTATTCTGCTGCTGGTGTGTGGTGCTGCCCTGTTCACCATCGCAATCGCCCGAGTGGTTGATCGCCTGCGCTGGCCGTTTCTGCTGCTCGATGGCTTGGGCCTTGTGGTGTTCACCATCATCGGCTGCAATGTGGCGATGGAAGTGGGCGCCCATCCGCTGATCGTTCTGGTGGCGGGCATGGTGACCGGCATATTCGGCGGCATTTTGCGCGATGTCTTGTGCAACGAGGTGCCGCTGGTGTTTCGCGGCGAGCTTTATGCCACGGTCTCCATCGTTACCGGCGCAATCTATTATTTCGGGCTGACGGCGGGCATCTACCCCGATCTCGTCATCCTTGCCGCCATTGCCATCGGCTTTCCCCTGCGCGTCGTCGCCATTCTGCGCAAATGGGAAATGCCGATTTTTGTTTATGACAAGGACCTGTGGTCAAGGCGCAATGACTGACCCCGTTCACCTGACCACACGCGCGAGGAGTGCCTGATATGCGACAAACCTGGCGATGGTTCGGGCCCAAGGACCTGTGCAGCATCGACGATATTACCCAGGTGGGCGCGGTCGGCGTCGTCAGCGCGCTGCACCATGTGCCCAATGGCGTGGTTTGGACGCCAGAGGAGATCAACAAGCGGCACAAGGAAATTGCGACGCGCAAAGACGGCTCCACATCGGGCCTGACCTGGGACGTGGTTGAAAGCCTGCCGGTTTCCGAAGACATCAAGAAGCAGAAAGGCGATTGGCGCGAGCATATCGAGAACTACAAGATCTCGATGCGCAACCTTGCCGAAACGGGCATCGAGGTCATCTGCTACAATTTCATGCCGGTGCTGGACTGGACGCGCACCGACCTGCGCTGGAGCGTGCCCAATGGCGGCTCGTGCATGCGCTTCGACATCAATGATTTTGCCGCCTTCGACATCCATGTCCTCAACCGGCAGGGCGCCGCGGCAGACTATTCAAACGCCATTGCTGACGAGGCAGAACGTCGTTTTGCCGGGATGGACGACACGGCGCGCCGACAATTAGCGCGCAATGTCACCATGGGCCTGCCGGGTTCGACTGAATCCATGTCGCTCGAGGACGTTCAAGCCCATCTCGATGAATATGGCGCCATCAGCCGGGACCAATTGCGCGCCCATTTTGTTCAATTTCTTGAAGAGGTTGTGCCCACGGCCGAAGAGCTGGGCCTACGCCTTTGCTGCCACCCCGACGATCCGCCGTTCTCGCTGCTGGGACTGCCGCGGGTCATGTCCACCGCTGAGGACTATGCGTTCATTCTCGATGCGGTGGATAGCCAAGCCAATGGCATGACCTTTTGCACGGGCTCTTTGGGTGCGCGCCCGGACAACGACCTCCCCGCGATCTTCGAGCAGTTCGCCCCAAAGGTACATTTCCTGCATCTGCGCAACGTCAAGCGCGACAGCGACGCCCTCGTGGGCTCGTTCTATGAGGCCGAGCATCTGGCAGGCGATACCGACATGGTCGCCGTGATTGCTGCCGTGGTGCGTGAAGAGCGGCGGCGCAAGGCTGAGGGACGAGCCGATGCGATCATTCCCATGCGCCCTGATCACGGGCAGGACATCCTCGACGATCTGGGCCGCCGTTCGCAGCCTGGCTACCCCACGATCGGACGGATGAAAGGGTTGGCGGAATTGCGTGGCGTCATGACCGCCTTGGAGCATCAGACTTTCGGGCTCTAGCTACGCATATTTCCAGATGCAGGAGAAGGGTTTACCTTCCCTTGAAGGGTTGACGGCATAGTGGGCGTGTTTTTCCCGCGAGGCGACCCTTGGCTTTCCTGACGCTTTTTCAAGGCGTGATGAACTGGTTTATTCCCGCCCATCTCAGTGGTGATCTGCATACGCGCAAGCGCGTGCAGATGTTTATCATCAGCCATCTGTTCGGCCCGATCATCGCCACGCCGATCCCCGTGTTCCTGTGGTTCGCCGACCCGCAGCCGATGCCGCATGTGCTGATCCTTGCTGCTTCCATCTATGGGTTCTGGCCGTTTCTGGCGCTGGTCAAGCTGTTCCCGCGAGCCTATACGCCGCTCGCCATGGCGTCGGTGCTGAACCTGAGCTTCTGCGTGCTGTGGGGCACCTTCAACTATGGTGGCACAAGCTCGCCGTTCCTGGTCTGGTTCGTGCTGACGCCGCTTTTGGCTTTCATGTATCTGGGATCGAGCTGGTTAACGCGCATATTCGTGTTTTCCCAGATCGTGCTCGGCATCGGCTCGCTTTATGTCCTGCACCTCTTCGGTGATTTCCCGACCCATATTCCGGTCGAGAACATGGTGGTCGCCGGTGTGCTTTCGGCGTTGGGCGCCAATATCTACGTGTTCATGATGGCGGCCTATTACTCGAGCGTCGTGGACAGCCAGTCCGAGTTGATCAAGGAGATCGACCGGCATCAGTCCACCCTCAAGGCGCTGACCATCACCAAGGAAGAGGCCGAACGCGCCAACGGCGCCAAGTCCGAGTTCCTGGCCAAGATGAGCCACGAATTGCGCACGCCGCTCAATGCCGTGCTTGGATATTCCGAACTTCTGCTGGAAGATGCAGAGCTTGATGGACGGGGCGAGCAGATCGCCGACCTGCAAAAGATCAGCGCTGCCGGCAAACATCTTCTCGCCATGGTCAACGACATCCTCGACATCTCCAAGATCGAGGCGGGCAAGATGGTGCTCCATGTGGAAGATCTCGATCTCGACAAGCTGATCGACGAGGTGGAGGCCACGGCCCGCCCACTTGCCGCGAAGAATACCAACAGCTTCGTGGTCAAGCGCGGCGACAGCCTGGGCACGATCCGGGCGGACGCCACCAAGTTGCGACAGGCTGTGTTTAACCTCCTGTCCAACGCTGCCAAGTTCACCCAGAATGGGCAGATCACCCTTGATGTCAGCCGCAGTGCGGGATGGGTGGAGATTGCGGTTATCGATACCGGGATCGGCATTTCCAGCGAGCAGCAAAAGGCGCTGTTCTCCAACTTCTCACAGGCCAGTTCGCGAATTGCGGCTGTTTATGGCGGTACTGGACTGGGCCTGTCGCTGAGCCAAAACCTTTGCCGGCTGATGGGTGGGCAGATCGAGATCCACAGCGAATTGGGCAAGGGCAGCCGCTTCACCATCCGCTTGCCAGGCAATATGGATCGCGTGGCGCCGGAACCGGCTTCGCCTGTTGTGGTGCTGTCGAGCGAACATCGGGAGGGCGAACTCCGGAGCGGTTGGAACCACAGCGCAGCCGCTGATCACGATGCGGGCTATGTGAGCCTCAGCAGCCATACCGAAAGCCACGACAAGCGGCAGCGCATTCTGATCGTTGATGATGATCGTGACTTCCTCCATGTCGCCGAGCGCCTGTTCCGCAAGGAGGATTTTGCCCCGATCTGTACCGATGCGCCGCAATCGGCTTTGCAGATCGCCCGCACGGTTCAACCGGCGGCCATTTTCCTCGACATTCTTATGCCCGGATTTGATGGTTGGGATGTGTTGGCTGCGTTACGCGCCGACCCTGTCACCGCCGATATCCCGGTGTTCATGATTTCCATCCTCGCTGAACGAAGCAAGGCCCTTGCGGCCGGAGCGGATGGCATTGTGATGAAGCCGTTCGACGCGAGCAAGGTCAAGGCTGCATTGGCGGCGATCCGTGCCACGCGCGGTCAACCGCGCGCGAAGGCCGCAAACGAATAGCAGGTAGTAAATCGGCCATGGCATTGGTCCTTATTGTTGAAGACAACCCGATCAATCGCGACGTGCTGGGACGCCGGCTGGAGCGGCGCGGCTTTTCCATCCGCTTCGCCGAGGACGGTCCGAGCGGCATCGCCGCGGCCAAGGCCTTGCTGCCCGACGTGATCCTGATGGATATCGGGCTGGGGGAGATGGATGGTTGCGAGGCCACGCGGCGGATCAAGGCCGATGCGGAGACCGCAGCCATTCCTGTTATCGCGCTGACCGCCAGTGCCTTTGAGTCAGACCGTGCCAAGGCTCTTGCTGCCGGCTGCATCGACTTCGATACCAAGCCGGTCGATTTGCTGCGCCTGATCGGCAAGATGCATGCCGTCCTGGGGCCAAAGACGCCCCAGGCGGCATTGGATTATCGCTAGCTTTCGCTAAGCGACCGCAGCGCCCGAGCGAGCAGGTTCCTTCTCGCCTTCGTGGCCCAGACGATATTCCAGATCGGCGTCGCGCATAGCCTTGGCCAGAATGGCGACGACCTGGTCGATGTCCTCGCGCGTATGGGATGCCATGACCTGAAAGCGGAAGCGCGCGCCGCCCTGGGGAACGGCGGGGTATTCCACAAGGTTGGCAATGCCGCCCTGCGCCATCAGGTGGCGCGAGGCAAAGCGCCCCACGCCCTCGACGCCGAGGCGTACGGGAACGATGGGGGAGGGATCGCCCAAGGTTTCGAGCCCCGCCCGCGTGATCTCGCTGCGCAGATAAAGGATGTTGTCCATCAGCTTGCGGCGGAGGGCACGGCCTTCTTCGGACCGCACGATGCCCAGCGCGCACAACACAGTAGCGGCCTGAACGGGGGATAGGGCGTTGGAGAAGGTGTGGGTGGCGCTATAGTATTTGAGGTATTCGGCAGTCGCCTTGGACTTGACGGCGATGAAGCCGCCATTGGACCCGAACGTCTTGCTGAAGCTGCCGATGATGATGTCCGCCGCGTCCATGGCGTTCTGGAGGCCCAAATGCCCCAGCCCGTCATCGCCGACCGAACCCAGGTCATGCGCGCAGTCCACCAGAAGCGTCGCCCCATGCTGGTCGCAGAGCGCACGCATGGCAAGAAGGTCCGGCGTATCGGAATGCATGGAGAAAAGGCTTTCCGTCACCACCAGGATGCCGTTGTCCTTATCGGTGGCCCGAATGCGCTCGAGCTTGCGCGTCAGCGCATCGAGGTTGAGATGGCCATGATAGTGGATGTTCTGCGTTGCCGCCTTGGCGCCTTCCTGAAGGCACGAATGGGCGAGGATATCGAGCACGACATGGTCGTTGGCGCGAACAAAGCCCTGGACCGATCCATAGCCCGCCGCCCAGCCGGTGGGATAAAGCACGATTTCGCGCCCACCCAAAAAGTCTGAGAGTGCTTGCTCAAGCAGCAGCGAATTGGTGGTGTTTCCCAAAAGAGCCGCAGACCCGGCGCTGTGAACGCCATAGCGGCCGATTGCTTCGATGGCGGCAGCCTTGACTGCCGGGTGCGATGACAGGCTGAGATAATCCTGACTGGCGAAGTTGATGCCTGAGAAGGCGTCGCCCGTGTCGCTCTTGGCCTCGCAGCGGGCCTGTGGGGCGGTGGACGTGGAACGCGCATAGGGCCACAAATCATGTTCGCGGCGCAGGTTTTGCCACTCGTAGAAGCTGGCGACACGATCAACCAGGTGCTGCCCCTGCGGGGAACGATAGTCGCGAAGGCTGCCTGTGAGCGCAGCTTCTGGCACTGTGTCGGTCTTGATCGTCATCCATACGCTCCGGCGGCGGTTACTTGGAAAGGGAAGAACTAGGCAGTCCGCTTGAAAAGCAGCTTAACGGCCATTGTTTATTTTGTCTGATCCAAAGTGTTCGGGTTGCACTCATGCGACGAGTTCTCCCCATTTGTTGGTGTAATCACATACTCAAAATTAAGTGCTGGAGAGCATGTTGCCGCCATGAGCATCGTTCCCGGCATGGGCCTTCTTGTTCTGGTCAACAACTTCGTCGATCGTGCCATCGGCGCGGACGCGTTGTCGCCGCATGTGCGCGCCAAGTTGTTGCGCAAGCAACTGGGTTCGGTTGTGCGCATGGCGCCGGCCATGCTGGCCGCATCGGTGGTGGTGTCGGTCGTGTTCCTGGTGTTGACCTGGCATACGCCGAGGTTTCTGCCGATCGCCGCTGCGCTGGCGGTCATCGTCGTCATTGGCCTGCATGTCTCCTATCTCTCCTGGCTGCAACACGGCCGTCGGCTTGAAGGCAAAAATCCCAGCAATGCCGTGCTGCGCACCATCACCTATGCACTGGTGAGCGGTCTGCTTTGGGGCTTCGTGCTTGCAGCCATGCCAACCGGCCAAGGCGCAACCTTGCAGGCGGCGACCATGATTGGGGTAGGGGGGCTGCTCTGCATTTCCATGCTGACCCTCCTCAACTATCCACAGGCGCTTGCGGTCTTCGCTATCCCGCTGATGATCGGCGCCATGGCGACGATCAGTGGTCGCGACGCGACGCCCGACCTTTGGGTCCATGCGACGCTGCTGATGGGTTTGACCTTTATCATGGTCGTGGTGACGCTCAACCATGCCGCCGCCTTTGTGGCGCATCGCGCTTCGGAAACGCTGGTCAAGGAAAAGGGCGAGATCATCGGCCTGCTGCTGCGCGAGTTCGAGCAAAGCACGTCGGACTGGATCTGGGGTTTCAGCAGCCAGGGTGCCATCAACCGCATGTCGGGCGGTTTCACCAAGGCGACCGGCGTCCAGGAGGCCGACCTTTTGGGCGCCGACTTTGTGGATTTCCTGCGCTACATCACACCGCCCAACGATCCGCTGATGCTGCATCTCGAAGAGGACATCGCCGCGCGGCAGACCTTCCAGGATGTCGAGCTGATGGTGATGGCAGATGGCAAGGAAAGCTGGTGGTCGCTCACCGGCAAGCCGGCCTACGAGGAGTCCAGCGGCTATCTCGGTTATATCGGCACGGGCTCCGATATCACCCAGCGTAAACTGGCGGAGCGGCGCATCACCATGCTGGCGCACCACGACCCGATGACGGGCCTTCTGAACCGCACCAAGTTCACCGAACAGCTCAATAGCTGCGTGGCGCGCCTTGAGCGTTACGGCACGCCCTTCTCAGTGATGTTTCTTGATCTTGACCAGTTCAAGTCGGTCAATGACAGCCGTGGCCACATGGCCGGCGACCGGCTGCTGGTGATGGTTGCGCGCCGCATCCAAGGCCTCGTGCGCGAGACCGACTTCGCGGCCCGGCTCGGCGGCGACGAATTTGCCATCATCTTTCCCAATCTGTGCGATGTCGACCAGCTCGGGGCGCTGGCCTCCCGGATCATCGGCGAGATCAGGCGGCCGTTTCAGTTCGATGACGACCAGATCAGCATCGGCGTCAGCATCGGCATGGCCATGGCGCCGCTCAACGGCACGCGGGCCGACCAGATCCTGCGCAATGCTGATCTGGCGCTTTATCGCGCCAAGGCCGATGGACGCTCAGTATACCGGTTCTTTGAAAGCACGATGGATTCCGAAGCGCGTGAGCGGCAACTGCTGGAGCTCGAGTTGCGCGATGCCCTCACCAAGGACGAACTGGTGCTGTACTACCAGCCGCTGGTGGGCGCGCTCGATGGCCGGCCGACCGGCTTTGAAGCGCTGATCCGCTGGAACCATCCCACCCGCGGCCTGGTGTCGCCGGCACAGTTCATTCCCGTTGCCGAGCAATCGAATCTCATCGTTGATATCGGCGACTGGACCATTGTTCATGCCTGCATGGCAGCGGCGACCTGGCCCGAACACCTCACGGTTGCCGTCAATCTTTCAGCCAAGCATTTCCGCCGCTCCGACATTGCCATCGTGGTCAAGCATGCGCTCGCCGTTTCGGGTCTTGCGGCGCATCGGCTCGAGATCGAGATCACCGAAGGGCTCTTGATGGAGAACCCCGAAGAGGTGGTGGAAAAGCTGGTCGAGCTGCGCCAACTCGGTGTCGCCATCGCCATGGACGATTTCGGTACCGGCTATTCGAGCCTGAGCTACCTGCTCAAATTTCCTTTCGACAAGATCAAGATCGACCGCTCCTTTGTGGATGCATCGAGCGACGATGCGGTGGCGCGCGACATTCTCAAGGCTATCGCCTCGCTGGGCAAGACGCTCAAGCTCAAGATCACGGCAGAGGGGGTCGAAACGAAGGCACAGGCCGATTTCCTGGCCGGGATCGCCTGCCACCAGCTGCAGGGCTTTTACTTCGCGCGGCCGCTCGACCATATCGACCTGCCCCACTACCTGCTGACGCAAGTGCTGGCGCAGGCTCCGGCCATCAAGGCCGAAGCGCAGTCGCGGCTGATTGCCTTTGCCAGCTAGTCTTCCAGGAGATAACCGCCGGCGCGGGTGGGGAGAACTTGGGTGCCCACGATCTTGGCGATGCTTGCGCCGCGCGTGACGTATTTGCCGGTAACGCGGGATAGAACAAAGCCGTCCGTTCCGGCCACAATAGGCTGGCGCTGGAGAAAGGCTTGGGGCCCATCCATGGCGATGAGGTCGGCAATGGGCTGGCCCTTGTGGACCCTATCGCCCAGTTCCACGCGATAGGCCAGAAGACCTGAAGCGGGGCTGCGCAGAACTTCGGTGGCCTCGAACGGTGTCGGGCCGGGCGCAGCGGGCGGCTTGGTTTCGATCGTGGTCTCAACGAGCCCGCGACCGGCGAAGAAGCCGAACAGCCCGGCGGCGTCTTCTTTGCCCAAAGCATCGAAGCTGTCGGCGCGGCCGCGATATTCCAGCGTGGCGGTTTGTGCGCCGGATGGCACCGGCAGGCCAGGATGGGCGGCCTGCGCTTTGCGATAGAGCGTGGGCAGGACTTCATCGAACGAGCCGCCGCCGCTGTCGCTGGCGGTCAGGGTCGCGGCAACACCCATCCAGTCGGCAAGGTCTTGCAGCGCTGGCATCAGCTCGGGCGAGGTGAAGATGTGCTTGAGGCTGTCATCGTCGCAATGAAGATCAAGGACGATGTCGGACAAGGCGGCTGAACGCAGCAAGAGGAGGCGCAACTGCTGGATCGCTGTCAGGGGCTGCTGCGCGTCGATCCAGCCGGTCACCGCTTCGCGGATGAGCGCAATGTTTGCCTGGGCATCATCGGAGAGCTTGCCGGCGATCTGGTCCGCGACCAGAGGATAGAGGTCTGGCCAGCGCCGGTTGTAGTTGAGCCCAGTTTCGATGTCGTAGCGGCCAAGGTGATGGCGCAGGGAGAAGTTGGCGAGCCCCAGCGGATTGACCGAGGGGAAGATGGTGAAACGCGCCTTGAGCTGTCCTTGCGCGTCAGCCTCCCGCAGCCTGGGCAGGAGGTGGTGCAGCGCCATGGTGCCAGGCTGCTCATCGGCATGGAGCGCCGCCTGCAGGTGGACGCGCGTTTCTGCGTCTTCCGGCCCGACTGTGTACCAGTAGAGGGTATAGCTCGAGCCCGGCGTGTCACCGCTCAAGTTATGCTGGTGCAGTTCAAAGGCCATAGGCGATCACCGTAGCCATTTGGGAGCAAAGCGGAGGCCGGGCGCTGCCGGCATGTGACGCATCAGGCGCCGGTACACGAGACCAAAAACAAAAAACACCACCAGCGACACGAGGAGAAACCACAGCGCAGCCACGGAGAAGTGGAGGAAGGCATTGTAGTCGCGCTCGAACAGCTCCTTTGCCGTGATCATCAGGTCCTTTTGCTGGTCGATCACCGGCAGGGCGAAATACACGATGGCCGTGGCGTGAAACAGGAAAACGACCTCATTGGTATAGGCCGGCCAGGCAAGGCGGATGAGGTTTGGCCAGATCACGCGGCCAAATTGCTGGCGGCGGCTCATGCCATAAGCGCGCGCGGCCTCGAGCTCGCCACGCGGCACGGCACGCAGGGCACCATAGAAGATTTCAGCGGTATAAGCGGCGGTGTTGAGCACCAGCACCAGCGGACCGATAAACAGGGGATGGAGCACGAACCAGGACACGCCCCATGGCTTCCACACGCCCACATTGAACGAGAGGGCGAGCGAATAGACCATGAAGAACTGGATAAACAGCGGCGAGCCGCGGAAGGCGTAGATATAGGCGCGGCTGAGGCGCGAGATCAGCCCATTGCGCGATGCCTTGCCCAGCGCCAGGAAGATGGCCAGAACAAAGCCCAGCGGGATGGACGCTGCGGCAAAGTAGATGTTGAACAGGGCCGCAGGGGCAAAGAGGGCAATTTCTTGGAGGAGGCGATCCATCAGTGTCGCACCTCGCTGAGGATGCCGCGTCCGGCGCGCCGCATCAGCGCCTCGAAGCCCTTTTCGGAAAGGAGCGTCACGAGGATATAGAACACGAACAGCACCAGGTAATAGCGCCAGCGCCAGTCCTCGTGCACCAAGCCAACAGTGGGCAAGAAATTGGGGGCGCCCAGCCGGTCGGCCCACAGAACGATGTCGGCGATCTGCAGCAGCGACAGCAGGGACGTCGCCTTGATGATCAGCAGCCACACATTGGAGAGGCCGGGAAGGGCATAGACCCACATCTGTCGGACATGAACCCGCCAGAGCACCTGCCGCGCCGACATGCCATAGGCGCGCGCAGCTTCCAGCTGTCCGGGCGGCACGGAGCGCAGGGCGCCATGAATGACGTTGGTGGCAAAGGCGCCATAAACGAGCCCGAGCGAGACCGAGGCCAGGATCAGGTATTCGGGCGTGCCCAAGAACCAGTTGGCCTCCCTGCAGGGCGGCCAGGCGGCCGATTGGGCGGCAATGAGTTCTGGCGTGCAGACCTGCGAGGCGACGATCCACTCAACGCCTTGCTCAAAGGCGAGCGGGAAGAACAGAAAGAACAGGACATCGGGGACGCCGCGCACGATGGACGAGTAGATGGTGCCGACGAAGCGAAGCGGCAGAAAGCGGGAATTCTTGAACGTGGCGCCGAGAAGCCCGAACAACAGCGCCAGCGCACCACCGGCTATGGCGGCGACAATAGTGAACTGGAAGCTGGCATACCAGGTGAGATGCTTGCCGTTAGACAGATAGCTCAGCCAGAAGAAGAGGTCGTCGCTCATAGGCAGGCGTTTCTAGGCACAATCATCAAGCAATCCTTTGCGCATCCCCCTCCCGCTGGTGGGGAGGGGGATGCAAGGGCGTAAAACCGTTGATCTTACTGGGCTGCGAAGAAGGGGCCGCGGCCGTCGAACCATTGCGCGATCAGCTTGTCGACGGTGCCATCGGCCTTGAGGGCGGTCAGGGCGTCGTCGAGCTTGGCCTTGAGCTCGGTTTCATCCTTGCGGATGCCGGCGCCGATGCCGTTGCCGATCATCACGTCTTCACCTACGAACTCGATGGCGCCGCCGGAAGCGGCGACAACCGGATCAAGATAGGCGCCGTCGGCGATGATGGTGTCGAGATTGCCGGCCGCCATGTCAGCCATGGCCTGGTCGGCCGTGCCAAAGGAAACAACCGTGTTGTTGCTGCTGAGGTTTTCTTCGGCATAGGCCGCTTGGATGGTGCCGCCCTGCACACCGATACGCTTGCCTTCAAGCGCCGAAATGTCGATGCCTGCGCCGGCAGCGGCAACGAAGCGGGACGGATCAGGCGGAAAGTAGTTCTGGGTGAAGTCGATCGTTTCCATGCGCTCGTCGGTGATCGACATGCCGGCCATGATCAGGTCGTAGTTGCCCGCAAGCAGGTTGGGGATGATGGAATCCCAGTCATTGATGATGAATTCGCAGCTCAGCTCCGCCTGGGCGCAGATGGCATTGCCCAGGTCGATCTCGAAGCCTGCGGGCTCACCGGCATCGTTGAGGAAGTTGTAGGGGGCATAGGCGCCTTCGGTGGCGATGCGCACCGTTTCCTGCGCCTGAGCGGCAGAGCCAAGGGCGAGCATCGCCACCGTGGCTAGAATGAGCTTCTTCATGGGTTTCTCCAGTGGGGTTGGGGGTTATTCATGATGTGCGGCATTGAGGAACTGCCGGAGGCGCGGCGACTTGGTGGCGCCAAACACCTCATCGGGTGTGCCTTCCTCCTCGATCACGCCTTGATGGAGGAAGATCACGCGGTCGCTTACCGAGCGGGCAAATTCCATGTCATGGGTGACCAGAACCATGGTGCGTCCTTCATCGGCCAGAACCTTGATGACGCGGAGCACTTCCACTTCGAGTTCCGGATCAAGGGCGGATGTGGGCTCGTCAAACAGCATGACGCGTGGATTGATGCAAAGCGCACGGGCAATCGCTGCCCGCTGCTGCTGCCCGCCGGAGAGCTGGGCGGGATAGGAATCCGCCTTTTCGCTGATGCCTACCTTTTGGAGCATGGCCAGCGCCTCGGCGCGGACCTCGTCACGCGCCCGCCGCTGCACGACGACGGGCGCTTCCATGACGTTTTCGAGGATCGTCAGGTGCGCCCAAAGGTTGAAGCTTTGGAACACCATGCCCAGTTCGGATCGGATGCGGCGGATCTGCCCCTCATCGGCGATCTGCCGGCGGGCGCCGGTGCCGCGCAAGGCGATCTCTTCGCCATCGATGCTGACCGAGCCGCTGTCGGGCACTTCAAGCATGTTGATGCAGCGCAAAAGCGTTGACTTGCCCGAGCCGGACGAGCCGATCAGGGACACCACTTCGCCTTCACGCGCGGAAAAGGAAATGCCCTTGAGCACATCCAGCGCACCAAAGGACTTGTGGAGGTCGCGAATGGACACAACGGGCCACTTGGCCGGAACAGCGGCGGCAGCTTGCGCCATAGTCACCTTCAGCCCGCAGCGCGAGCACCCTAAACCATCAAAGAGTGCCGCTTTTTCAAGCTGGCGCTCGCTCGTGCATCAACAAAGGCAAAAGTGCAGCATATAGCAAGCACATTATCGGTGTTTGCCGCGCATAACGACCCTGCGGTGCCCAGTGTCAGGTCTCGAACTGGTCGGCCGGTACGACGAGCCGATAGGCAACCCCGCGTGGGCCGATATCAAGATGGGCATGGCCCCCCACTGAAAGGGGCACAATGCGCTCGAGCACCAGCGAGCCGAAGCGGGGTTCACCCTGTGGCGTCGTGCGGCTGTCAAAGGTTTCATGCCACTCGAGAACGAGGCTGCCGGGGTTTTCGGGATCGGTGTCGATGGCGGCATTAACTGCAACGCTGCCGCCGCGTGCATCGCCCAGGGCGCCATAAGCCATGGCATTAGCGCTTAGTTCATGGAGAGCGAGCCCGACATGGAGGGAAGCATTGGGGCCGAGCAGGGGATTTTCACCGGCAATACGCACATTGCGCAGGGCCGCAGCGCCGACGCGAGTCAGTTGTGCGGTGATCAGCGCCTTGAGATGAGCGCCGCGCCAGTTGCTTTCGGTGACCAGGTCCTGCGTTCCCGAGAGGGCATGCAGCCGGCCGCGGAACTTGTCGAGAAATTCTTTGATGCCCCCGCTGTGATGCGCGGTCTGCATCGCGACCGACTGCACGATGGCGAGGAGGTTCTTGGATCGGTGGCTGACTTCGCGCAGCAGCGCATTCACCGCCGCTTCGCGGGCGCGCTTGTCGGTCTGATCCCTGATGACAGTGGTGACCCCATTGTCGTCACACAGCAGCGTCGCTTGGTACGCCCGCCGCAAAGAGCCTTCGCCGAACTCGAACGTCACGGTTTGCTTCTCGCCAACACTCCGGCAGCGCGCCTCGGCTGATCCGAACTCCCGCGCTAAAGCAGACGGCAGGACATCATCCCCGGTCTGACCGATGAAGCTCAGACCCGTCCAGGCAGGGGGAAGGTTTTCGGCTAAGTCGTAGCGGCGGTCGGAGTTCTGATGCAGCAGGCACACGCCGCTTTCTGCCAGACCCAATGACAAGGCTGATAGCCTCATCTGCATTGCCGACGTATCGGATAGGGGATCTGCCATAGACTGAAACTCAAACGGCGTAAAACACAATGCCCCGCCGCAGCATGCCAGTAACACGCTCAGTCGACGCAGTAATGTATGGTCTGTCTAAGAATAGATTTACGAACCGGCCTCTGCATTGCTGTCATAGGCACTGGCTAAGCTGTTGTATCTACAATGCAGTTCGTTAGTGTCGGTTCCGACAGTAAAGAAAAAGGCCGGCTAGAGCCGGCCTTTCGGTTCAGGGGCGAGTTTGGCTTTAAGCAGCTGCGCGAGATCCTTCGTCGAAGAACAATGCCTGGCTGATCAGCGCCTTCACCATGTCCGGGTTGAACGGCTTGGTCACGAGGAATGTCGGCTCTGGGCGTTCGCCGGTGAGCAGCCGCTCGGGGAAGGCGGTAATAAAGATAACCGGAACCGAATGATGGTTCAGAATGTCGTTGACCGCATCGATGCCCGAGCTGCCATCGGCGAGCTGAATATCGGCAAGGATCATGCGCGGCTGGGTCTGGGCGAACAAATTGACCGCTTCCTTGTGGGTGCGGGCGACGCTCACCACCTTGTGGCCGAGGCTTTCAACCAGCTGCTCGATATCCATCGCGATCAGCGGCTCGTCCTCGATGATCATGATTTCAGTGGCCACTTGGCGGGAAATTTCCACCGAAGCTTCATCGAGAAGGGAGCTGAACTCGGCTTCCGACACGGCAAGAATTTCGGCCGCCTGAGCATGGGTGAAGCCTTCAACCGCAACCAGCAGGAAAGCCTGGCGAGGGCGGGGAGAAAGGTTGGCAAGGTTTGTCGCCGCCCGCTGTTCCCACGCATAGGTGGAAGTGGGCTCGGGGACGGTGACCGCAGATGAGGAAAAAAGAGCCGAGAACAGCTGGTAAAGCGCTATGCGATCATTGCTGGCTTCAGGAAAAAGCGAAATGTCGGCAATCAGAGCTTCAAGCGTTGCTGCTACATAAGCGTCGCCGGACGTTTGCGACCCGGTTACTGCGCGAGAAAACCGCCGTAGATACGGCAGATGCGGAGCAATCCGCGTGGACAAAGTCATATGTGAACTCCCGGTGACGCTAAGGCTCGTGTGACGCACGAATGCGAAAAACGGGCGCCGACTGAACAAAGTTCCTCCTGGTGGGAACTTTTTTTGCACTCACGAATTACCATCGCCATTGTGGGCAATTCAACGTATCTGACGGTCTAGACACGGCATGATGAAGGACAAACTGGTGACCCAGCAACGTATGCGGACGCAGGCGGGGCGGGCTGATGATGGGCTGGGTCCAAACACGGACATCGGCAATCGTCTGCGCGCGCTATACGGAGCGGTGCAGGAAGAGGGGGTGCCAGACCAATTGCTTGACCTGCTTGAAAAGCTCGATGGCGCCGAGCAGGCGCAAAAGGCTAAGCATTCTCCCCGAAGCGGAGAATAACTTCATGACCGAGTCGCCGTCGTTCAAGCGCGAGATGCTTGCAACTTTGCCGAGCCTGCGCGCTTTTGCCGTGTCCTTGACGGGCAAGCACGACAAGGCCGACGATCTGGTGCAGGACACCGTCATGAAAGCCTGGGCCAAGCAGTCCAGCTTCGAGATGGGGACCAACATCAAAGCCTGGCTTTTCACCATCCTCCGCAACGAATTTTACAGCCAGATGCGCAAGCGTGGCCGCGAAGTGCAGGACAGCGATGGTGCGTTTACCGAGCGGCTGTCGGTGCATCCGGCCCAGTATGGCTCGATGGACATGCAGGACTTCAAGAAAGCCCTTGGCCAGTTGCCGGACGACCAGCGTGAAGCAGTGATCCTGATCGGCGCTTCAGGCTTTTCCTATGAAGAAGCCGCAGAAATCTGCGACTGCGCCGTGGGTACGATGAAGAGCCGGGTCAGCCGGGCGCGCACGCGCCTCCAAGACATCCTCAAGATCAGCGGCGAGGCTGATTACGGTCCCGACGCCGTCTCGGCGCAGGTGACGACCTCCAACCACAGCTTCTAGCTTCGCGATAGCCTATGAATTTGACGAGCCGGTCCTTCGAGGCCGGCTTTGTCCTTTATGGACCTCGCTCTGGATGCGCCCCTTGCTTGCACCAGGTCGGGTTGAGCACGATTGGGCGGTTGTCTAGCAAAATAGCTCAAAAGTCGCTATTCTTTAAGCGAAATGGAACCGACGAGCAGGTTGAACGCTGTTCAAGCGTTCAGAGCGGGTGAGTGACAATGAGCTTGGCCCATGGCGCGGACCGTCCCGCCCATACGGCTCCTCAGCGGCGTCAGGCTGCGCCCTATGTCATTGTCGGCGCGCTCGTTGTCTTGGTTGTTCTGGCGTGCCTTGCCGCATTGGCACTGGTCCAGAGCATCGACAAGCAAATCAGTGATGTCCGGCACGCCTATGCATTGGGTGCTGAAACCCGCGAGCTGCGGATGGCTTTGAGCCAAGCCGGCGACAATCAGCTCGCTTATGCCCTCACCGCCGATCCTGTGTTTCTTGATGCCTATCGCCGCTATGCCGAGCAAAGCAATAACCGGCTGGCGGCGCTCCGGGCAGCAACACTGGCGCATGCAAGTGAAGCAGCGCTTGTGGAGCGCGTGGCCGAACAGGTCGTGTTCCAGCTCGCCGAACTGGAGCGCGGCGTCAGCCAGGCTGGAACGCCAGTTCCGACGCAGGGATCAGCTGCAAAGGTTTTGCACGCAACCGGACAGAACCTGTCTTTGGTGGGTGCCGAACTCGAAGAGTTGGAGACACGCCTAGGCGAGCAGATCCTGGCCGGCGAACAAGCCATCGAGCAGTCGCGGCTGAGACTGATCGCCCTCCTGCTGGCGGCGTTGCTTGGCGTTCTGGTTCTTGCGGCCTTTATTGTGTTGCGCACCAGGCAGCAGGTCAGAAGCATGGCGCAGAGCCAGAGCGCACTCGCCGACCAGAACGAGATTCTTGAAGCGCGGGTTCGCGAACGAACACAAGCGCTGGACGAAGCGCGCACGCATGCCGAGCACGAGCGGGAGCGCGTTGAGGCCCTCCTGCGTGACACGAGCCATCGCATTGGCAATTCCTTATCGACGGTTTCTTCGCTGCTGGGCCTGCAATTGCTGCGGACGTCATCGGACGATGTGCGCAGCGCGCTCGAGGCGGCCCATGCCCGCGTTCACGCCATCGCTGCAGCGCATCGGCGCCTGCGGCTGGGCAGCGATCTTGAAACCGTCTCACTCGATGCTTTTCTGGGTGCCGTGCTGGACGATCTCGCCGCCACGGTAGACACGGCCAAGGTGCGGATTGAAGGCTCTATCGCGCCCATCGTCATCAAATCGCGTGACGCCACGACCGTCGGCATCCTTGTTGGTGAACTGGTCACCAACGCCATCAAGCATGGCTTTCCCGGCGATCGGAGCGGGCGAATTTCGGTCCGCGTCGAGCAGGACGCCACCGGCGTGCCGACCTTGACTGTTTCCGACAATGGTGTGGGTATGGCCGAGGATCGGCCGTTCGGGCAGGAAGGACTTGGTTCGGTGATCATCCGGCAGCTTGCCGCACAGTTCGGTGGCAAGCCCGATTACCAACGGCCTCCTGAAGGCGGCTTGCTTGTCCAGATCCCCCTGCCGCACCTACGTCCATAACCCTTCAGCCTCTTTTGGAGCGAGACCATCTTGCGCATCATTGCCGTGTTGAATCGCGATGGCGGAACGCTCCGCACCATGGATCTGGACGCGTTTTGCGCCCAAGCCGTCGGCATCTTCGCCCGGCATGGCCATGAGCTTGATTGCCAGGTGGTCGAAGGGCGAAACGTCAAAAGGACGCTCGAGAAAGCTGCTGCGACCCCAGGCGTCGGTGCCGTTTTGGCAGGGGGAGGGGACGGCACGATCTCAACGGCGGCCTCGGTCGCCTTTGCAACGGGGATGCCGTTGGCGATCCTTCCCGTAGGCACGATGAACCTCTTCGCGCGGGCGCTCAAAGTGCCGCTGACACTGCCCGAGGCGCTGGACGCCATAGCGCGCGGTGAGGTCCGGCAGGTCGATATCGCCACGGCCAATGGACGGCCGTTTGTTCACCAATTCAGCGTCGGCATCCATGCGCGCCTGGTGCGCATCCGCGAGAACATGTCTTATCGCAGCCGGTTAGGTAAAATGTTGGCGAGCCTGCGCGCGATCGGCGCTGCGGCAATGAACCCGCCACAATTTGAGGCCGAAATCCAGACTGCGCATGGACGCGAGATCCTGCGCGTGTCGGGCATTGCCGTGTCGAACAATCCGCTTGGCGACGGGCAAATCCACGCTGCAAGTCTTGATAGGGGCATGCTTGGGGTTTACGTGGCCGCGCCCGTATCCACCGCCGCCTTGCTCAAGCTTGCTGCGGACCTGTTCATGGGCACATGGCGCGCCAGTCCGATGGTGTCGGAGAAGGAAGTCGAGGAGGTTATCTTGCACTTCCCCAAGAGAAAACGCGGCGCTCACGCCGTGATTGATGGAGAACTGATCAAGCTTGAGCGTTCCGTGAGCATCAAGGTGCATGCCGGCAGCCTCAACGTCCTTATGCCGCCCGATGCGCAAACAATCGGCGAAGAAGTGGAACCCAATGCACAGTGATTGGTTTTTAGCGGTTAACCTAGAAGTTGCAGTGTGTGTGTCTGGTGTCGGGTTTAGTAAGTGACAGATAGAGATTTCCGCCTTCCCGACGAGGTGCGGAAAGTTGTCGATGATCCGGCGCGATTGCATGCGATGGCCATTCTCGACGTCATCGATGGCGAAAAAGATGCCGATTTCGATCGGCTCGGCCGCACGGCAGCCCGCATGTTCGATACGGAAATTGCGCTCGTCACCTTGATCGACAAGGAGAGGCAATGGTTTCAGTCGTGCTTCGGCGTCGACAATATGTCCGAAGCGCGCACTGATACATCGTTCTGCGCCTATGCCATTGCCCTGCCAGGCGAAGAAGACGCGCTGGTGGTTCTGGATGCGGCGGCCGACCCGCGCTTCGAGAACAACCCTCTCGTCGTCGGCTGGCCCGGCATCCGCTTTTATGCCGGTGCACCGGTGGTTGCGGGTGGACAGAAGGTCGGCACGCTGTGTGTCATCAGCACCAAGCCGCGCGACAGCGTCGCGCCTGAACTCGTCGAGCACCTCGTCGATCTGGCCCATCTTGCCTCGGCACTGTTGCACCTGAAAGACGAGGCGAGGGTGCGCGCGCGCACCGCAGCCGCTTTGGTGAAGGAAGAATGGCGTCATGCTTTGACGCTTGAAGCGGGCAAGGTGGGTAGCTGGGTCTGGGATGTGCAGACCGGCGAAGTGACCTGCAACGATACCTTCCGGCGAATGTATGAGCTGCCCGAAACCGAGAAAGTGCAGGCGCAGGATATTTTCGATGCCAGCCATGAAGCCGATCGTCTGGCCTTGCAGACGGGCGTGGAAGCCAGCTTCGCACAGGGCGTCGACCTCAATGTGGAGACGCGCGTTGCCCGGTCTGGTCGATGGCTCACGATGAGCGGACGGGTCTATCAGCGTGATGCCTCTGGCCAGCCTCTGGTGATGATGGGGGCGACGACCGACATCACGGAGAACAAGCAAACCGCCGATCAAACAAGGCTGCTGCTGCGCGAGCTCAACCATCGCGTCAAGAACACGCTGGCCATGATCCAGTCTGTGGCGCGCCAGACTATTCGGCAAAATCCCGACCCACAGGACTTCATCGACGCTTTTTCGGGGCGCTTGCGCACGATTTCGGAGGCGCATGTGCTGCTGGCGGACCGCGATTGGTCCGGCGTGCAACTCTATGAGGTAATCGGCTCTCAGCTTGGACCGGGTTTCCGCACCAAGCCGGATCGCGCATCGGTGCACGGGGACGATGTCACCTTGCCGGCCGACCATGCGCTTGGCCTGGGGCTGATCCTGCATGAACTGACCACCAACGCCCATCGCTATGGCGCCTGGTCGGACGATGTCGGTACGGTCAATATCGACTGGGAGATCAGGCCGGAACCCCAGCCGGGTTTGTCGCTTGTTTGGCAGGACGAGGGTGGACCACGTGTGACGCCCCCATCGGAATATGGACTTGGCGCCAAACTCATCGAGCGCAGCCTTGCCAAGGTGCTCGACAGCGACGTTCAACTTGAGTTTGCGGAAAGTGGCGTGGTGGCGCGGATCTGGATGCCACTTCCTCAGGAAGAGGCGTAGAGGCTGCCCGAAGGCAGCCTCCATTCATAGGTCGGGTCGGTTCTTGCCCCGCATCAGAAAATAAGCTGCGGCGGCTGCAGCGGGGATGCCCCAGATGCGCAGGCCGGGCGTTTTCATGATGGTGGGGAAAGCCGTCAGGGCGGCGGTGGTCACGAAGGCGCTTGTTTCGCTGCTGCGGCGTTTCTCGGCCTGTGCACGGTGGTGCCTAGCCTGGGCCATCCGGCCGCCAAGCCAGATCGCAAAAGCCAGAACGAGGAACACCGCTGCCAGAATGGTGGCAGCATAGATGCTGCCCACGCTGCGGCTCAGGGCCAGATAAAGCGCGACCAGTGCGAACACAAAGCCGATCAAGCCGAAGACCGCCATGACCGTATTGATCATGACGGCATTGCGGACGCGCTCGGTGATCGAGTCGACCTCAAGGCCGAGCATGGCGGCCAGTGGGATCAAAAGGTTCATGTTGCCTAGCGCCGGGACAGGATGGCGAGGATGAACCCGATGCCGACGGCGCTTGCCACGGCGGTCAACGGCTTCTCGCGAATGGTGTCCTTGAGCTGCTGTTCCATTGCGACAGCCTGGCTCTGCACGTCTTCCACGACGTTCTGGCCCTGCCGCTGCAGATGGCGCGCCTCGCTCTTGGCGACATCGCGCACTTCGTTCACCTTGTCGCTGGTCAGCTTGGCGAGCGTTGCCGCAACAGCCTTGAGTTCAGTCTGCAGCTGCGACACCTGGCTTTCGAGCTGAGCTTCACGCGCCTCGGCATCGGCTCGGTTGATCTCGGCATCGGCGACATCTGCTGCTTCTTGAATTTCGGCTGCAATACTGGATTTGGTAGCCATTGTTGACGCTCCTGTGATTGGCGAGCGGATAACGTAGGGCAATCACCGGGGTTCCAGAAGCGCAAAACAACAGCCCCCACTCGCTGCGAGTGAGGGCTCAAACGGCTCGATCATCGGCGCATCAGCGTCAGATCCGCCCCATCAGCACCAAAATCAGAACAATCACGAGAACAACGCCCAGGATGCCGGACGGAAAGTAGCCAAAACTGCGCGAATAGCCCCAGCTGGGCAGCGCGCCAATCAGCAGCAGAACCAGAATAATCAGAAGGATTGTACCCAGGCCCATCTTGCACTTCTGTTTGAGTGTTGCAGCGCTAAAGGATGGCCAGCATCAGGATGACGGCCGCCGCCAGAATGGCAAAGGCGGGTACCAGAGCCCGGGCGACATCGAGATAATGGGTTTCCCCGTCATAGCCTTCGGTCCAGGCCGTTGCGGAGCGGCCGGCGCTTTCGAGTGCCTTGAGTTCCATATGCGTCACATTCGCCTCCCAGGGTTCGCGCCATTCTGCGCTTGGGCGAGCAACGAGGTGGGTGAATTTTGGTTCCGGCAAGGCGAAAGCAGGCTAGCCGACTGGCAGAACGTCCACGGATTGGCGCGCCTCGTGTGAGCCGTGCGTCTTTAGAACCCCAACAATCGGGGAGATATCGGCATAGTCGCGTCCATGGCCGATGGCGATGTGATCTGTGCCGGCGATAATGGCGTTGGTGGGGTCAAACTCGAGCCAACCCATATGCTGGCCGCACCAGACGCGCACCCAGGCA